>DATIIX010000056.1:0-4785 GCA_035479175.1 Saccharimonadales bacterium (SeqCode)
AAGAGCATCTGTAAATACGCCGTGGCGCATACTACTTTTGCGGACTGCATACATATCAAAGGTTGCAACTTCGAGCACAATGCGCGTCGTTGATTTATCGACTTCACTCTCGCCGCCACCCATAATGCCAGCAAGCCCGACTGGGCCTTCGCCGTCGGCGATCACAATATCGGTATCATGTAGCTGGTAGGTCTTGTCATTGAGCAGTGTAATTGATTCGCCACTATGGGCCATACGTGCACCCAGTCTATGGCCGCGAAGTTTATCGTAATCATATGCATGCGTTGGCTGTGCGGTCGTGAGCATTATGTAGTTTGTCGCGTCAACGATGTTGTTGATAGGACGAGACCCCATCGTAGTAAGCGCACACTGTAACCAGAGTGGACTTTCCTTCACTTCAACACCGTCAATGGCCATTGTCATGAAGCGCGGAACAAGTTCTGGCGCATCATTGAACACTTCAAGATCAAGTCCATTTGCGCTAGCAAAACTTGGCTGGTTTATATACCACTCAGGGCTCGTGAATTTGTACCCCAAAATACCGGCGATTTCACGCGCTACGCCAAGCTGGCCAAATCCATCAGGGCGATGCGTGAACATTTTGTTTTCGATATCGATAATTGTGTCGTTTAGACCAAATGCATCAGCGAACAGCGAGCCAGGCTGGACAGGCTTACCACCTTCTGCAGGTCGCTCATTGGTAATATCAATGATGCCTTCGTGTGCATCACCAATCGCTAGTTCACGCGCGCTTGCAAGCATACCGTGGCTCATCGCACCGCGCATATTACGACTTTCGAGCATAAATGGCTCGGTAGTATCAAAAGTTTCAGGTACGATTGTTTTTGGCGGAAGCCATACGGCAAGCATATCTTTATGTACGTTAGGGGCGCCTGTGAGGACCTGAACCAGCCCTCGTTCATTGCGCTCAACATTGGGCGTTACGCCGCCATCGTCTACCAAGCATTTGTGTAAGTGATCGGAGTTTTCGTGCTTATCACATTCAGTAACACGTACGATAACCGCACCTTTGTAGCGTGCGCCCAAATCGATGATTTCTTCAATGCCGCCGAGCTGCTCGTTGATACGCTTTACAAGTTCATCAACGGGAGGAAGTTCGAAATCGATATATTGTTTTACTGCGTTTAGACTAACTTTCATTAGAACTGCCTCAAGAAATTAAGTTTACCAGATTCAAGGTGGCGGATGTCTTCTATACCATATTTCATCATGACGAGACGGTCGATGCCACACCCAAAGGCGAAGCCTGTGTATTCATTTGAGTCGATGTCGGCAGCCTTCAGAACGTTGGGGTGGATCATGCCGCAGCCAAGCAATTCGATCCATTTGCTCTGAGAACAAATATTACAACCGACTTCGCAGAACGGACATTCAAGCGAAAATTCAAACGAAGGCTCGGTAAACGGAAAGTAAAATGGATTAATACGAGTCTTTAGCGTGCGACCATAATATTCTTCAAGAAACGCTTGCAATGTCGCGACTAAATTGCCGACATTCACACTCTTCGCGACATAGATACCTTCCACTTGGTAGAAAGTGTGCTCATGGCGAGCATCGAGGTCTTCGTTACGGAATACGCGGTCCGGTACGATTGCGGCAATTGCCCCACCATTTGCGAGATTATCGCGGTATTTTACAAGAGTGCGGTTTTGCATAGTACTCGTATGCGCTGGAGCAATGAACGGATCGCCATCCTTGTCTGTTTCAACTGTCATGAAGGTATCATAATCGTCACGCGCAGGATGGCCCTTTGGGAAATTAAGTGTCTCAAACATGTGATACTGATCGTCGATTTCGCGAGATTCTTCTGTGACAAATCCCATGCGATTAAAAATATCGGATACGAGCTGAATTTCCTGCATCAGTGGATGCGTAGTGCCGTCTTCGCTCGGCAACAATGTTGGCATTTTTGCATTAATATCAAACGGTGCGGTTACGTCGATCGGACGAATGTTGGATTCTTCAAGTATAGCCTCACGAGCCTGGACTGCGGCTTCTATCACCTGTTTGAGTTCGTTTACTTGGCGACCAAACGGACCGCGTTCTTCAGGTGCAAGTGTGGGGATCTTCGCATAGAGCTCACGAAATTCTGACGCTTTCAATACTTCGTTAGGTGTTTTCGATTCGCCCACGCGTTGTAGCAATGTGTTCTTTAGTGTTTCGATGTCCATAGGTCCCGCTCTAATGACTCATTTTGTAGATAAAGTAGATAAATACGCCAATCGCTAAAAAGAAAATTATAGCCCATACTGGTGCAAGCGTTGTTGTGCGCTTTGTACCATACATGTATGCAGCATCCTCAACACCGTCTGGTGCCTTGTGATAACCTTCATTTGAATCACCTTCTTGTTTGGCTCGAGCCGCCGCTTTTGCCTTGAGCTCTGCCGCAATTCGTTGCTGCAATTCACTCTGGCCTTCGGTTTGCTCTATATATCGTCCCATGTCTATTATCATACACTACTTCACTCTGTTAATCGATAGACGGTTGCACCTGAACTGTTTGTGCTATACACTGGAGCTATATCTTAGTTAAAGGAGGGATATAATCAATGGCTACCAAGAAAGCCGCTTCTACTAAAAAAGCGACCGCCAAAAAGCCGGCCGCAGCCAACACAACTGTTCGCACTGTTCGTGCTGAAGCAAAACCAGAGGCAGCGCCAGTTGTGCGCACCGCTGTAACTTCAGGCAAGAGTGGCGTTAAGTTGCCATCAAACATCATTAACATTGTGCTTGCCGAACTTGTTGGTACGTTCGTCTTGACACTCGTTGCACTTGCAACATTCACAGACTCTGGCGCCCTCTACGTAGGTCTTGCGCTTTCTGTGCTTGTATTTGCTGTTGGTGCAGTATCTGGCACACACATCAACCCAGCAGTTACCTTTGGTCTCTGGGCTACGCGTAAACTTAAGTCAATTCTCGTACCATTTTACTGGGGCGCCCAGCTTCTTGGTGCGATGCTTGCACTTATTGTTACCAACTGGGTATCAGACAGCAGCACAAACCTTAGCTTCAACCACTTCTGGAACTTCAACTGGGGCATCTTCGCATGTGAGCTCGTTGGTGCAGCCGTATTCCTATTCGGTCTTACTGCAGTACTAACTCGCCGTGAGCTTTCAGCCGGCGTACGTGCGATCGGCACGGGTCTTACCCTCACGATCGGACTTGTTGCTGGCGGTTCGCTGCTTTCAACACTTAAGGCTCAAGACGTTGCTGCTTACCAAAAGAGCTCTCAGAGTTCACAAACAGACAAGAGTGTAAAGACTCCAAGTGTTCCGTACTCAGCATACGTAAAGGGTATTACAGCAAATCCAGCAATTGCGCTTGCCGTAACTAATCACTCAGATAGTGAGCTTGGTGTAAGTACAACCAATTCAACAACATACAGTTACTTCACATCATCTGTAATTCTAGGTACACTTATCGGCGCAGCACTTGGCGGTAATCTTTACCTCCTTATAGTTGGCCGCAATAAGAACGACTAGTCCTAGGCTATTCTTCAATAAAAATACTACCCGCACCAAACGGGTAGTATTTTTATTGAAGATCCTGAGTGAAAAGGAGTGGGCGTATTTATTCCTGCGATGGCTTGTCAAGCAGAATCGCTTCAACGCTTGGATCAGCACTCGCAATCTTTACGACATCTTTATCTACCTTAGCAAGTTCTTTATGCGCAGAGTTGTAGTGGTTTACCGTGGTACCAAGTGAATTGCCAAGCTTTATCATATACTCATCAAACTTCGCGATGTGCTGGCCGAGTTTGCCTACACGCACTTGAATATCCTTTGCCTGTTCCTCGATCTGAAGACTACGCAGACCTTGTAGCACTGTTTGCAAGTACGCCATAAAGCTGGTCGGGCTTGTGATAATCACATGCTTTTCCCGGAACGCATACTCTATCAAATCACGTGAGCTACCGCCACTCCCCACGTTATTAATCAGCAAATCATAGTAGAGTGATTCGCTTGGGATGAACATAAACGCGAAATCCATTGTCTTTTCACTCGGGCGAATATATTTAGATGTTTCATCGATACGCCCTTTCAAATCTGCTTTCACTTGCTGCATATACTGTTCGCGCTCTTTACCCGATGCCTCGATCATGCGGTTGTAGTTTTCAAGACTAAATTTACTGTCTACTGGCAAGATCTGTCCTTTATCGAGAAAGATAACAGCGTCGACGATTTCACCATCGCTAAATTTGTACTGCGTTTGGAATTGTCCTGGCGACAAGACGTTTTCAAGAACACTCGAAAGATAGAATTCACCAAACACACCACGCTGCTTCGGATTGGAAAGCACATTCTGTAGCGTTTTTAATTCATCTGCCACGCCAACAACCCGTGCATTGGTCTCATCCAGCTTAGCGAGGCGCTGGGTTACATCGGCCACAAGTTTGGCGCTTTCACTCAGCTGACGCTGCACCGACTGCTGTACCCCTAAGCTGCTTTTCTCGAGTCTATCTCCCATGGATTGATTAAGCGCCGCAATACTTCTTGAAAGCTCGGTCACATCGCTCTTTAGCAGCTCTACCGCGCTTGATTGCTTCATTTCGTTAAGCTTACGCGTGAGCCCATAAAGTGTGACACCAAAAACGGCAATCACTAACACGAGCAAGATACTTACAATAACTTCCATATAGCCCCACCTTCTGTCACACTAGGCAACGAGTATCCAATGAATTAGTACAACAGCAACAACCGTTACGACGATCGCCAAAGTAAAATTACGAATTCGCGCAAGCCATGCATATAGTCCATATGACAA
>DATIIX010000057.1:0-3102 GCA_035479175.1 Saccharimonadales bacterium (SeqCode)
CATCAGTACAAGTACTACATTACAACCAAAGATGGCCACACGTTAGAGAAAAACGACCCGCGCGCACGAGCTATTACATCAAGCGATAATGGCTTTTCGGTAATTGTCGACAACGAATTTGATTGGGGCGATAAAACTTTCGAACCACTTCCCAAAAATCAACAGATTATCTATGAGCTCCATGTCGGTACATTTAATCGTCCGGACGCCTCGACGCCAGGTACATTCGATACGGCGATTGAAAAACTCGATTACCTTGCTCAGCTTGGAATTACGACGATCGAATTAATGCCAATTACTAGCATGGCCTACAGCAATGGCTGGGGTTATGCGCCAAATTATATTTTTAGTGTAGAGAGTATGCTTGGGGGCCGATATGGCCTGATGAGCTTTGTAAAGGCCTGCCACGAACGTGGCATTGGCGTGATTCTTGACGTTGTATACAACCACTTTTACGGAGAAAGTGACCTCTGGCAGTTTGATGGTTGGTGTGAAAATAATCGCGGTGGCATTTACTTTTATAATGATACGCGAGGCGATACACCTTGGGGCGGTCGTCCAGATTATGGCCGGCCAGAGGTGCGGCAATTTATCTTAGATAACATTACAATGTGGCTTAATGAATATCACCTTGACGGGCTACGTATCGATTCGACAATTTACATGCGCAACACTGAAGGGCGCGATAATGACCCAGAACATGATATCCCTGACGCCTGGTTTTTGCTGCAGGATATCGTAGAGGTGGCTCACAAAATTAACCCAAAGTCGCTCATCATTGCGGAGGACTGTGCCAACAGCTCATATATTACCTGCAATCGATCTCAGACTGGTTGCGGATTTGATGCACAGTGGGAGCTTGGATTCCCTCATGTACTCCGCGATGGGCTCGGGCTTAATCCAAACTCAACGCCAACATTAAGTGGTGTGCGCTATGAGCTTGAGCGTAATTATAATGGTGATGCATTTGAAAAGGTTATTTTCAGCGACTCGCATGATACTGCAGCGAACGGATCTGTACGACTTAACGATGCAATTACGCCAGAAAACCCAACCAGCCTCGCTGCAAAGCAGAAAACATTACTTGCAGCCTGTATGATGTTCACTGCGCCTGGCATTCCGATGATGCTCCAAGGGGCAGAATTTCTTCAAGATGGAGCCTTCAACGATTGGCAAGCACTTGAATGGAATCATCTTACGGCGCATGCTGGGTTTACCCTTGCGCATCAGCACCTCACCGCACTTCGTAAAAATATCTACAGTAATTCTGTTGGGCTCCAAGGCCAATACACTGCAGTATTTCACCAAGATGACAACAATCACGTTATAGGATTTGCACGCGCAACTAACTCTGATAGTAACGATAGCACGATCGTAATTGCTAACTTTAGTAACTTAAATCTTCGAACATACCAGCTCCATTTGCCAGGGCTCGGGACCTGGAATGTTCGATTCAATAGTACATGGAAAGGCTACAGTCCTGATTTCCCAGAAGTGGCGCTCCACGAAATTATAACCGACAATACCGGCATGGCAACGATTCAACTTGCCCCCTACTCGGTTTATATCGCCTCTAAACAAAGCTAAAGGCCCCGCCGTACCCACGCGAATGTGCGCGGGTACGGACGAGGCCTGAACGAAGCTTCTGGTGACTAGGGCTGCATTCCCGACTAGATGATCGTGGCGAGCTCTCGATCACTGACGGTAGGCAGAAGGTTTCGAGCTGCCGCGAGAAGCCTGAAGTAGTGCTTCTTGCGCGCCTTGACGGCACGCCGTATCTGGCAGAGCTCGTGCAGGCGTCGGCCCCACACTCGACGCTCGCGCCATGCCTGGCGAGCCTGGCCCGCGAAGCTCCTGGATCGGGCAAGCTTGGTATGGCCCTTTCGGCTTCGACCTGAGCGGAGGTGGCCGGTCGCCAGACGATACTGCTGAGTGCTCAGTGCAGCGTACGTCGTTGCACGCTGACGAGCATCCTGCAGTTCTGCCAGGAACACCGCCTCCAGCGCTTTGATTTCAGGCAGGAGGGCTTCACCCTTCTGCCAGCTCTTCTTGGCAGCCTCAAGCTGCAGCTTGAAGAGTTCCATCGGTGTCGGTGCCAGCATCATCTGCTCGCACTCCTTCCTCTCCATCTCACTGGACTTCGTCATATTCCCTAGCGCTATGCGCCGTGGACATGCACATATTTTAACACCCTCTGCTACAGGGCACAATTTACGGTCTCTTTATATCCAGTTCTGCTATTACTGGCCTATGGTCGCTTCCTACATCGGAAGAAATCTTATACGATACTGCCTTTATTCCTTTTGATCCAAATATCCAGTCAATTTTAGCAAGTCGCCATGCTGGCATCCACTCGAGACCCGATTGTTTCGCACTGATAGTCCGCCGGTGAAGGCCGTCGAGATCATGAAGGTCTGTCCTTTTGAGGAGTTCAGTAATCGCCGTGCCTCTTCCCATCTCAGATACGCGACTGCCCATTCCTCTTAGTTGAGTATGCGGAAATAGACGAGCGGCATAATACAGCGGCCGCGCGCGTACTGCACGTGCAAATTTACTGGAGGCATGCATCGCGTTGAAATCACCGAGCACAATCACCGGCAATGAATCATTTTGGTTTACTACCTTAGCTACTTCTGGCACTTGCTGTAAACGAAGCGCTTCACTACGATCATCCAGATGAATTCCCACAATGCGGAGGAGCGTGCCATTATCGTCGACAGTGGCCTCAATAAATGGACGCTGGGTATTAGTAAAGTGATGGATCAGATAGCTTTTTAGCGGAAGACGTGACAATAGTGCTGCTCCATAAGAACCCAACCACGAATGGCCATACGAAAAAAAGACGATTTCATACCCAAGCGCTCGCAGCGCCATAAGCGTTGCCTCCTCAATGGCATCGGTATTGCCGAACTCTGGGATAAATACGACATCAGCATTCAGCCGTTTGATTGTAGCGATAGCCATTTGCGGGGTCGCGCGACGTGTATTTGATCCGGCGACAAACATCCCTTCGGCATTCCACGTCACCACACGTAGCTGCTCAATCACATCCGTTCCTTGATTTCCTTAATCGTATCGCGCAGCTCTGCGGCACGTTCGAAT
>DATIIX010000058.1:0-7551 GCA_035479175.1 Saccharimonadales bacterium (SeqCode)
GTTCATCGCTGCCGCCAGCGAGTTGTTTGGCCTCGGTAAGTTGCCTTTCGATGATTTTGAGTTCTGTTGCTTTTGCAATAATACCTTCCAGCTCAGTGAAGCGCTTGTTGTTTTTTGTGAAATCTGGGTCTGTGTAGGCGGTTGGCTGTGCCAAAAATTCGCCGAGTGATTCTTTTTCGGCTTGAAGTTCTTCGGTGTTGAGCTCAATTCTTGGCATAATCTTCCTTTATTATACTAGTAACCCTGTATTCTGTAATCCTAACAAAAAGAGACTACCTGTAAAACAGCAGTCTCTTTAACGTGGAAGCTAACGGTCAGCTTTTGCAGCCTTTTTTGCTGCTGCTTTCTTAGCCTTAGCGGCAAGAGCAGCTTTGCGTTCTTCGGCAGCCTTAAGGCGTGATGCGAAGCGATCAACGCGACCTTCGGTGTCAATGATTTTTTCTTCACCCGTAAAGAATGGGTGAGAGGCTGATGAGATGTGTACCTTGATAAGTGGGTATTCGTTGCCGTCCTCCCATTTAATTGTTTCGGTAGTTTGCGCTGTTGACTGAGTCAAGAACGCGAAGCCCGCGATTTCGTCGCTAAATACGACCGGGCGGTAGTCCTGTGGGTGAATACTGCTTTTCATATTCTTAATATTGTAACTGATAAGTGGTGAAAAGTCAAAGGGTTCATCGATCTTATAACAGTCCATAAGGAAGTGGATGTAAGCTCGACAATGTGCGACCAGATGTTATTCTCTTATAGGCTTATTGGTACAGTGGTAGACCCCTTGGCAAGAGGGAAAGATTTTGCTATAATAGCGAAGTAATAACTTTTAACGAAACAACTCTTACCAAGATATCCTGTGCATCAGGCGGTAAGGGTGAAGGGAGTAAGGATATCATGGCCGTTGAGGTAGATATCAAGGCTTTGCTCGAAGCTGGTGTTCACTTTGGACACAAAACGAGCCGTTGGCACCCAAAGATGGCGCCATACATTCATAGTAAGCGTCAGCACAGTCACATTATTGACCTGACTAAGACGGTTGAGCAACTTGATATTGCATTACCATTCATCACCAAGGTAGCGGCAAGTGGCAAGCAGGTTCTCTTTGTTGGCACTAAGAAGCAGGCGAAAGAGGCGGTTAAGGCTGCAGCTGAGCAGGTTGGTCAGCCATATGTAACTGAGCGTTGGATTGGCGGTATGCTTACTAACGTTGCAACGGTTACTGCACAGATCAAGAAGCTTAAGGACCTTGAGCGCCGTATGGCAAGTGGTGACCTTGAGAAACGCTATAATAAGCTTGAGGTACAACGTTTTCAGGAAGAGATTGATCTTTTGAATAGCAAGTATGGCGGCATCAAGGATCTTAATGGTCGTCCTGGTGCCATTGTTGTTATCGACACACTTGTTGATAAAAACGCAATTGCTGAAGCTAAGAACCTTGGCGTTCCAGTTGTTGGTGTTGTTGACACAAACGCTGATCCGAGTGTTGTTGACTACGCTATTCCTGGTAACGATGATGCAATCAAGGGCACTACGCTCCTCTTAGACTATTTCGTGGCCGCGGTCCGTGAAGGTCAGACTAAGAAAGAGGAGAAATAACCGTGGGCGTATCAATCGAAGATATTAAGAAGCTCAAAGAGCTTACTGGTATTGGCTTGACTGATGCTAAGGCCGCACTTACTGAAGCGAATGGTGACTTTGACAAGGCACTTGAAGCTATGCGTAAGAAAGGCCTTACAAAGGCTGAAAAGAAGGGCGACCGTGAAACTCGTGAGGGTCTTGTAGAAAGCTACGTACACTCAAACCGTATTGGTGTGGTTGTGGAAGTAAACTGCGAGACCGACTTTGTTGCGCGTCTTCCTGAGTTCAAGGAGTTCGCACACCAGATCGCTATGCAGATCGCTGCAATGAACCCTAGTTACAGCACTATGGAAGATATTCCTGCCGAAGTGCTTGAGGCGAAGAAGATTGAACTTCTCGAGAGTGAAAGTTTGAAATCTAAACCAGCTGAAATGCGCGACCAGATTGTTGAAGGTCAGCTCAAAAAGCACTTTGCTGAGCAGGTTTTATCTGAGCAGGCATTTGTACTTGATGATACTAGGACTGTTGGTGAGCGCATTAAGGAGCAAATCGCACTTTCAGGCGAGAACATCCGCGTAAGCCAGTTCCGCCGTATTGAGCTTGGTGTTACTGAATAAATCAGGTGCCAAACTAGAGACAAATAGCCCGGGAGATCGGGCTATTTTGTTGGTAATACAGAGATTCGTTCAAAATGCTATAATAGAGCTAAACGAAAGCGAGGATTATGTTTAGTACTGATGACTATGAGTTGAAAATGGCGGGTGCTTTAGAGCACTTTGAAGCAGAGTTGAGTAAAATTCGCACTGGTCGAGCACATCCCGGTATGCTTGATGGCATTAAGGTTGAGGCCTATGGTGCATTGATGCCGCTTAACCAGACTGCAAATATCACTGCACCTGAGGCGCAGTTGCTGCAGATTACCCCGTTTGACCCATCAAACATCCAGGCAATTGCTGCGGCTATTCGTAATGATCAATCACTTGGATTTAACCCAAGTGATGATGGTCGCGTAGTGCGTGTGCCAGTACCTGCGCTCACCGAAGAGCGACGTCGCCAACTAGTAAAGCAAGCGGGCGAAAAGGTAGAAGAAGTGCGCATCGCACTTCGTAATATTCGTCAAGATGGCTTGAAAGATGCTAAGGCTAAGAAAGATGCTAAGGAAATTTCTGAGGACGACCTGAAGATGATTGAAAAAGAATTTGACCGTCTGATGGGTGAACAGCAAGTGAAGATTGAACAAGTGTTCAAGGCCAAAGAGAAAGATATTCTTACAATCTAATGTCTGAAGTGCCGACTCATGTAGGGTATATTCTTGACGGCAATCGCCGTTGGGCAAAGAAGCATGGTTTACCAACTTACGAAGGACACCTTGCGGGATATAATGCATTGTATGACGTCATTAAAGCGTCAAGTGATGCTGGCGTTGAATTTATATCTCTATATACATTCTCTGCTCAGAACTGGTCGCGGGCTGAGGAAGAGGTGAACGGTATCCTGAAGATAATTCGCCGAATGTTTAGAGGGATGCTTAAACGTTTGATTAAAGATGGACATCGGGTGATTGTGCTCGGTTCTCGCGAGGGAATCCCTGATGATATTGTGACATTGATTGAGGAGGCGGAGGCATCAAGTAAGGATGGCGTGCGATCAACTGTTGCCATCTGCTTTAACTATGGCGGTCAGGAAGAAATCGTACGAGCCGCACGTCGTTTGGTTGAACGGGGTGTCGGTGTCGAGGATGTAACAATGGGATCTGTGGCGGGTGCGCTCGACCACCCAGAGGTTCCGCCATGTGATTTAATTGTACGAACGAGCGGGGAGCAGCGGTTGAGCGATTTTATGCTGTGGCGTGCTGCGTACAGTGAGTTTATCTTCTTAGACAAATACTGGCCCGAGATGACAAAAGAAGACGTAACCAGTATACTGGAAGAATATACACGGCGTTCGCGTCGATTTGGAGGATAGATGAATATATTGCTGGGGGTAATCGTAGGAATTATTGTTCTGACGATTCTTGTCGTTGCTCACGAATTAGGGCATGCGCTTGTTGCGCGGCGATATGGTACGGTAGTTGAAGAGTTTGGTGTTGGCTTTCCGCCAATGGCCTGGGGTAAGAGGGTAAAAAAGAGCATTCTTGGTAAGGATGTATTGCTTAGCGTCAACTGGTTACCGCTTGGTGGATTCGTGAAAATGCAGGGTGAGCACGACGATGATACAGGTAAGGGCGATTATGGTGCAATGACGTTTTGGCAGAAAACGCAGGTACTACTAGCGGGTGTGGTTGTGAACTGGTTGCTCGCAGTAGTGCTCATTACGGTTTTGGCGTTTGTGGGAATTCCAAAGATTATGCCAAATCAGTTTTCAGTCTCCTCTGACACCCATGAGATAAGTCAGCCAGTTGAACTTGTTGGCGTGACAAAAGATTTGCCGGCTGCAGCGGCGGGTTTGAAGGATGGGGATCAGATTATTAAGATTGCAGATAGACGGGTAGCATCACCAGACGATCTTGCAAAGCTTACAGCGGATAACAAGGGTAAGACGGTTGCGATTGAGTATAAGCGTGAGGGTGCTGCTCATAGTGTTAATGTGGCAATTCGTAGTAGTAATGATGATAGAAAGGGCTTTTTAGGAGTTGAACCTGCCCAGCGTGAAGTTGTGCGCGCAACGTGGTCGGCACCAATTGTGGGTGTGTGTACTACAGCACAGTTTACATGGCTAACACTACAAGGCCTCGGGCAATTAGTAGGTAATACTGTATCTGGTCTTGTTATGAAACTCAGTCCGAATCATTCAACGCAGAAGCAGGCAAATGCGAACTTGGCCGCGGCAGGCAGTAGCGTGGCTGGCCCACTCGCAATATTTGGGATTATTTTCCCCGCTGCTGACAAGATGGGTCTGGCCTATGTGATTATGATTGCCGCAGTGATTTCATTGACGCTTGCCGTGATGAATGTGCTGCCGATCCCTGCACTTGATGGCGGCCGCTGGTTCGTAACGGCATTATATAAGGTGCTTAGAAAACCGCTCACAAAGGATGTTGAAGAGCGTATTCATGGTACGGGATTTATCGTACTCATGCTTCTTGTGATCGTGATTAGTGTCGTTGACATTGGAAAGCTACATTCGTAATGGATATAGCGAAACCGACATCTTTTGCTACAGGCAAGAAACCGCGACTTAGCACAATGCTGGGTGGGCTTGCGGGTTGGACAACATTGCTTGTTGCTGCGTATATTGGCGCACAGTATATCGTGAGTTTTGTAATTATTGCGTTAATGCATCTTGGTTTGCCGTGGAGTGAGACTTCTACCGTGAATATACTTAGCTACCGCGTATATGTATATGTTGTAATGGTACTGATTATCGGTGCAGTCGCTTGGTACCGCTACAGAGAACTCAGCTTTGAACAGATTGGGTTTCAGCGGTTACCAGAGTGGGGTGATATAGGATTGAGTCTGGCGGGTGCAATCGTCTATATGCTTGCATCAACCATCGCGCTAACATTGGCATCTACTATCCCAGCTTTTAGTTCGGATCAGACGCAAGATTTGGGTCTCGGGCGCTTATTTGGCAATGATTTAATCATAGGGTTTTTTGTGCTCGTTGTGCTAACTCCATTATTTGAGGAAGTAATTTTCCGCGGATTTTTGTATGGCCGTTTACGCAAGTTACAGTTCCCTTGGTGGGTTTCTTCGCTCGTTGTGAGTGTTTTATTTGGCCTTGCACATATGCAGTGGAACGTGGGTGTTGATGTGTTTTTTTTGAGTATGGTGGCGTGTATATTACGTGAAATGACTGATAGTATTTGGGCGGGCGTATTGCTGCACATGATAAAGAACTTCTTGGCATTTCTTGTGACCTTTGTATTTATCCAGGGCGTGTAATTTGTAGTCTATAGTGTCTCTCTGTTCAAGAGAGGTGAAAACAGTTACAATAGAGGTATTATGCGATTATCACAAAACTTCACCAAGACACGCAAGGAAGCGCCTGCCGACGAGCAGGCTAGGAACGCGCAGCTATTGATTCGCGCGGGATTTGTACACAAAGAAATGGCTGGAGTGTACGCTTTTTTGCCGCTAGGTAAGCGGGTTCTTGATAACATCGCGCAGATCGTTCGCGAAGAAATGAACGCCATCGGTGGCGAAGAAGTGCAGATGACAGTCTTGCAGCCACGTGAACTTTTTGAGCGCACGGATCGCTGGGATGACGCTAAGGTAGACAACTGGTTTAAGACTAAACTTGTCAGTGGCGCTGAACTTGGCATGGGCCTTACGCATGAAGAGCCGATTGTTGATGCAGTCGGTGAGTTTATCAACTCGTACAAAGATTTACCGATCATGGTCTACCAGATTCAGAACAAATTCCGCAATGAGCTTCGCGCTAAGAGTGGTTTGCTCCGTGGCCGAGAATTTGTCATGAAAGATATGTACTCATTTGCACGCAGCCAGGAAGAGCATGCTGAGATCTATGAGAAAGTTGCGCTTGCATACGCACGAGTTTACGACCGTCTTGGTGTCGGCGCTGAAACTTATCGAACGTATGCGGATGGGGGTATTTTTACTGAGAAGTTCAGCGATGAGTTCCAGACCCTTAGTTCAATCGGTGAGGACACAATTTATGTTCACGAGGGGAAGAAGATTGCGGTCAATAAGGAAATTTATACTGATGAAAATCTTGCAAAACTCGGTCTCAACAAATCTGAACTTGTTGAAAAACGCGGTGTGGAAGTGGGAAATATTTTCCCATTAGAATCGAAATATACGGATGCGTTGGACGTTACATATACAGATGAAGACGGCAACGAGCAATCTATTATTATGGGCTGCTATGGTATCGGGGTTAGCCGACTCGTTGGGCTTTTAGCGGAGCATTTTGCTGATGATAAGGGCTTAGTGTGGCCTGAGAATATTGCGCCAGCGAAGGTTTATTTAGTGCAGATTGGTCAGGAATCAAAAGAAACAGCAGACGCCCTTTACGATGAATTTATGAGCAAGGGTGTTGAGGTTATTTATGATGATCGCGATGAGCGTCCAGGCGCTAAGTTTGCTGATAGTGAACTTATGGGCATTCCATACCGTATTACGGTGAGTGATCGCTTGCTTAGTGATGATAAGTTTGAGCTTACCTTGAGGTCAACAGGGGTGACAGAACTCTTGACGCGTGAAGCGTTACTTGCTAAACTAGGCTAGATTCAGAGCCTATGGAGGGGAATAACAACGCTAATCGAAATGATTAGGTCCCGCCATTTGGTTTGGAAGAGGTAAAAATATTATGAAGAAGACATACCAAATCACTGAAGAGGGGCGCAAAGAGCTTGAAGCAGAGCTTGATGAGCTTAAAGGCCGACGCGGCGAGATTGCCAGCAAGATTGCAGAAGCTCGCGATTACGGGGATCTTAGTGAAAACGCTGAATATGATAGTGCCCGCGAAGAGCAGGGTCTTGTTGAAACTCGTATTGCTGAAATTGAGGATATCTTGGTTAACGCCGAAATTATCAAGGTGAAGAAATCAAGTAAGGTCCACGTTGGGAGCACTGTTGAAATTAAAACTGGTACCAAGACAGTTACGTACACCATTGTTGGGCCAGTTGAAGCAGATCCAATGAATGGCAAGATTAGCAACGAATCTCCACTTGGTACTGCCCTTATGGATAAGGAAGTTGGCGACAAAGTCATGCTTACCACGCCTAAAGGTGACACAACGTACACGGTTGTATCAGTAAACTAGTTTTACTTCCGCATTGGTATATACTCCGCTCTATGTAAGAGCGGAGTATTGCTTTTGGTGGAGGTTAACAGTAGTGACTGTGATACAATAGTAGCTAGTTATGGCTACATTGAAAGAACTGCGCGATGAACGCTTACGTAAATTAGAAGAGCTGCGAGCTCTTGGGGTAGATCCGTACCCTGCAGAGGTGAATCGTACGCACAATATTGGTGATGTTACTACTCAATTCGAGAGCCTTGAAGGCAGAACAGTAAC
>DATIIX010000059.1:0-3553 GCA_035479175.1 Saccharimonadales bacterium (SeqCode)
GCATTTTTTCAATTAAGGCTTCAGCTGCAGTGTCGACAATGATTGCGAGATCGGCATCAAATGGAAAGTAATTTGTTACTCTATCCCAGCCCTTTAGAAAGCGCAGATATTTTGGCATGTCAATCGCGCAGTACATTGTAATGGTTTTGCCTTGCTCGCTCAGGATCTCTTCAAGTGCGAGTGAACTTGCGAGTGAGTCGCCATCTGGGTTTTCACCCTGAATAATAACGATACGTTTTGCTGTGGTAATAAGAGGAAGTACTTTATCAAACATTGTGTACTATTATAACAGATAAAGACAATGCCCCGTACCACAGCCTCACGAAGAGGCCGGTGGTACGGGGCACGGTCACATCACTCAGATATGGTGATCACCTTGATTGGGACCAGCTTCCTGCCGGAGACGTATTCCATCATCCGGTCGACTCCTCGCTGGTAGAACTCGACCGTTGTGCCCGCCGGAGCGATCACTGTGTAGGCGGAGGTCTCGTCAGGCTGCGGAGTCGACGCGGTTTGGTCTGCGTCTTGGACGTAGGCGACGCTGTTACGGCCGCTGGCGGCGGCGCCTCCGACCTCGCCAGCAGTGATCGTGACTGAGTCGTCCAGACCAAACCTAATGCTGACGCTGGCGAGGCTGTCGGGGTGGGTCATGGCCCAGACTCTACCAGGCGAACCTGCCCTGAGCGACACACCGCGAGGGTCTAGGAAGACCTTCACGCGTGTGCCCTCGGCAAGCGGACATGCTACAGCGCCCATGGCGCACACTCCTTACTCCTTGTATCGTGATTGACCTTGAGGCTATTATGGTACAATTTTCTAGAAAAGCAAGTAGTTTATAGAATTCTGCGTCCTTCGAGGGCGTGTGTGAGTGTGATTTGATCGGCATACTCAAGATCGACGCCAACAGGAATGCCACGTGCGAGACGTGAGACGGTCACAGGCAGTTTGGTTTGCTCAATCTGGCGCTGCATAAAGATTGCCGTTGACTCGCCCTCCACGCTGGCATTGGTGGCGATGATTACCTCTTCTACTTCGTCGTCTTTGAGGCGTTTTAATAATTCTGGCACATGTAATTGTTCTGGCCCAACGCCATCGATTGGTGAGATGGCTCCGCCAAGTACATGGTATGTGCCGTGGTATTGGCCAGTGCGCTCAAGAGCGATAATGTCAAGAGGCTCTTCAACAACAGCAATAAGCTTTTTATTACGGCCACCCCCAGCGTAGAGTGGTGATATATTCTCGCCTGCGTCAATAAGCGCGAAAGTTACAGGGCAGGTTTTTACGCCACTGTGTAGCTCCGCAATTGCCTTGGCGAGCTCATAGGCGTTCCGAGTATTTGATCGCAGTAAATAATATGCATATCGTTCTGCGGTGCGCACGCCAACACCTGGTAGTCGGCCAAGCTCGTCAATGACTGCCAGTAAGGCCTTCGGTAATAGTTGCACCATCGTTATTTGCTTTTAGAGGCCGAGTTTACCGAGGCCGCCCATAAGTGGTTTCATTTTTTCAGCAGCAATTTCTTGTGCTTTTGTCATACCGTCACGGATTGCAATTTCAATCCAATGCTCAAGCTGGTGAATGTCTTCAAGGTCAACGTACTCTGGGTCAATCTTGATTGATTTCACTTTGAGCTCGCCGGTGATTTGTACGACAACTGCGCCGTCACCTGCTTCAACTTCAACAATTTCCTTTGCAAGATCTTTTTGTGCCTTGCGTAGGTCGTTCAACATCTTCACTTGGTCAAATGCCATTATCAATAATCCTCCGTAGATAACTAACTTTGTTTAGTATACGCTATTTTGCGACAGATTTGTAGACATAGAACCGGTCGGCGTCGGTTGCGCGGCGATTTGTAATAATTGAGCTGATGGCTGCGTTCGGTGCGTGGTTGTGATATGCGTCATGCGTCATAATCACTGTTTGCTCGGTCGTGAAGTCAGTATCAACGGTAAATCGGTTATCGTAGTGGGCTACGAGCATATAGAAAGGCTCCTGAGCTTTTGTGGTGACAACTTGGAGTTTTGTATCTTGCTGATGGTTTGCGACTACGCTGCGGGCTAATAGCTTTAGGTCATTGCTATACGCTTGTAGTACATTTGCGTTGTAGCTGTAATTGTTCACGAAGCTTGCAAATCCAGTGAAGATCATACCTACAACGAAGACAGAGATTGGTATCATACCAGCGATACGTGCATATGGGTTGCGTGGAAACAATGTATACCACGTTGCAATAAGTGTATTTACGCCCATTGACATGAGTAGCATCGCAAGTACGTAGAGGTCAGTAACGTGTTCGGGATTAATGATAACAAGCGGTACAAGGAATACACTCAGGAAGAATACGGTATAGCCGCGTGCTGTATATTTGACTGTCATGAATCGGTAAGCTCCGACCGCCATCAAAATGACCGCACTAAGTGAATATAGCGGACGCAGCAAATAACTATCTGAGGCTAAGAAGAACCCAAATATATCCCTACCAAGCGAGATTATGTTGTCTTGTAGATTCATTGAGGTTGGGATTCCAAGCAATAATAGCGCGACTTTTTGGTTGAGCATGATTGCTTCGCCAACCGGCACTAATGCAACAAGCCCGAGCAGTATGGCAATGATTAGTCGTACACGTGCAATGTGACGAATCATATAGCGAATGTGTGGGTGGAACGAAGCGGTAATAAAGAGTGCGAGAACAATATAGATGCCAAGCGGAATGTAGAGCGCTGTTGCGGTGAGCACGCATGCAGCTACTTTCCAGAAGGTACTGAAGATCCGTGTGCGGGTCATATACGTACAGGCAACAAGTAGCCATATGGCGACGAAATTAAACATTATCGCCGGCGTACCATCTTGTACCATAAAGAGGAACTGTGCGGTCGTTGCCCCGACTGCGACCATAATAATAGCAATGTTGCGGCGGAACCATACTTTCACAAGCAGTAAAATTCCGAATGCCGTAAGAAGCCCGAGGATGATTGACGGTAATTTTATACTTAGGATGGTGACGCCAAATGCCAAGAAGCTAAGGCGCTGTAGAATGTGGTACGGCAAATTTACGACAGTCGTTGGGTCAATCGAATGCATCGATAATGCACCACTCGCAAGTGCAGACTGCATTTCCCCATCACGAAGCGCACCTGGCACATAGAATGCAGCACATGCTAGTGCACTCAAAACAAGTATGATCAGCAGTATGTAGCCGATAGTGTAGCGCCATCTGTAAAGCGTGTAGTCGACAACGCGAAATTTCATTCTTCAATTATAGCACGAGGTGCTGATGAAATATGCTTATGTTTATTACTGAAAACTACATCATCTCATCGTCGGGGCGACGATCGAGGCTCATGAAGCGAAGGCGCTCTGGGTGGAAGTAGAGCTGCACTTTACCAACAGGACCGTTACGGTGTTTAGCGATGATGAGGTCGGTAATGTTCTGTACTTCGGGGTTGTCTGGTTCGTAGTACGCAGGGCGATAAATGAAACTCACGATATCTGCATCCTGTTCGATGGAACCGGATTCGCGAAGATCGGCAAGCTGAGGAATTGGTGGCGTACG
>DATIIX010000060.1:0-2155 GCA_035479175.1 Saccharimonadales bacterium (SeqCode)
CGTCTGTGGTGGGCGGGTGAAGGAGATAAAGGCTTAGGGAAAGACGGTAGCACTATCCAAATGAGTGTCTCTCACATGACCGCTGGGGGATCGTTCCATGGGAGTAGTCATGTTTCGTGGGCGCAAGCTGCGCATGATGGCAAACTGAAACTCGCCGTGTCAGCATCTCGTGACACACAGACACATGTTTACTTTGTCGATGTCAGGCCAAATGGGGAGATTAACATTCCCCAGGACGATCCTTCGCGGAAGTTTTTCTCGATAGGTAAGGGCGGTCAAGTAGAATTTAATGGTGCATATGCTGAAGTTGTTGAGGTCCGTGGAGAGGTTGGCGGGGTGACACATATTGCACCATTAGCCACGGAAGTTGGGAGTAACTCACTCCATGAGATTCCGGATAAGATTAGTGTACCGACACAGCACTATGTTCCTCATGTGAAGTTGACGCCACCAGTGATTACACACGAGATACCGGGTCAAGCACTTGAAGTTGAGGGGTTTGGTGGGCCTGCAATTGTACATCGCCGACCGCTCGAAGCTTTATCGCGTCGTCGTGTTGAAGAGCAGCCAATCGAGACAGGCGGCTATAACAGTTATAGGCAGAGGGCTAATGGTGAATATGGTCGACCTGAGGGTGCCGATACCATATCGCCAAGGCTCGAGGCCAATCCAACAGGTCAACTCGTTCTCGGCGAGGAACTTGAGTGGTTTGCTCAAGAGCTTGAAAACTCTGAAGGCGCTGATTATATGCGGCGTATTGATAGTGATATTCAGAACTCAGCAGAGCTTCAGTCGCTTCCTGCTGGGTTGCGTACAATCACTACTATTCCAGTGGCTGCGGCAAGCGAGAGCGATAATATCTACAAGACTCTTTCCTTATATGCTCAACAGGATGCTGAGCAGCTACAGCACAACGCTATTCTGCTAAATGTAAACTGGATTGATACGGTGGGCAACGATCCTGCGAAACGTGCAAAGATTGATAAGACATTCCAGGAAATCGAGCGTGCACGTCGTGACTTCCCGGGGTTGCATATTGCAACAATGACTCGTGAGTACAATGGCGAGGAAGTAAAGAAGACGGGTGGTGTTATTGGATATGTTGCACGTGATCTTTTGAATACGGCTCTCATTGCAGTACATAAGCGGATTCAAGCCGGCGATATACCGTTTGATGCAGATGTTGCTATTGTGCGACAAGATGCAGATATGCGCGGCCTCTCCCGTCACTATCTTAGACAGCTTGAAGGCGGAATGGATAAAAATCCTAATGTTGATATTTTCCACGGCACTATTCGTTCGGATGTTCCTATGCAAGAGCGCTATCCGGGCCTCGGTATTGTGACGAACTTTAGCCAGGCGATGAGTGCTGCAAATGCCGCTGCAAATCGTCCTTGGACAGTCGGTATTAATGCCGTCGTTCGTGCGTCATCTATGGCTGCCGTTAATGGGCTTGGTCGGCCTACATGGACTGGTGCGGGTTCTGATGACGTAAACATTGCATGGCGAGTTGGCGGTGCCCGCCGAGGTACTCCAGTAGTGTCGCCCGACTCTAGTACTGGTTACTATCAGCCGCAAGGACTTATGGACGTAAAGGGTCATCGTATTGTTGTTCCTATTCCTGGTATGTCGGTAGACAGTTCCGCAGATAGGCTTATACCTCAGTATCTTATGGGTCGTCACTTCGGAGCAGCATGGGATTCACGCGTTAGTCAGGGCACAAGTTTTTCAGACGGACCTGGTGGGTATCGTGATAGGACGGCTGATGCCGATATCATGAAGAAGGTTAAGCGAGAGAAAGTCAACGATGATTTCTATGACCGTATCGAAACCAATATTTCAGGTGAGTTGCAGCATGCGAATGAAGAGGTCGCGCGCAAGATTCTTGCTATCTTCTTTGCGGGAACTCCAAATGCGTATACTATTACTGGTAATATTGGTGATGGATCAACTAAATTTGAACTTACTGATGCAGGCCGCGAGTTTATTAAACGAAGCGTTCAGAGGGAGGTCAATGGATCTCGTGGTGCAGGTTATGGTGCGCGTAAGATGAGGCAACTATATGGCCAAAAACGCGGCGGTAGGCGTTCGGTGGCTCGGGAATCGCCGTTTGTGGCACCGCTGGAATAACAGGTTAGTAATAAATAGGAGGCAA
>DATIIX010000061.1:0-5655 GCA_035479175.1 Saccharimonadales bacterium (SeqCode)
CGGGCGGTTCATCATCACAACAGACACGACATTCAGCAGGTGACTCTGGATTAAGTCGCGCATAGCCCCAACCTGTTCGTAAAAGTTTGCTCGACCCTCAATATCAATCTTTTCATCAGCGATAACACTAATTGACTTAATGTGCTTGCTATCCCAAATATCTTCAAAAATTGGATTCCTAAAGCGAAAAGTCACAAGATTCTGAACAGTTTCTTTTGCAAGGTAATGGTCGATACGGAAAAGCTGCTTCTCGCCAAAGTACTTGCGAGTTACGGTAATGAGCTCTTCTGCAGTAGCAGTATCAAATCCAAACGGCTTCTCAAGCAATAGGTGCGAGAGTGTATTGTGCCTTGTGCAGCCGTGGTTGAGTCCATTTTCGCCAAGATGGGTAATAATCGGCGCCGATACCTGTGGCGGAATTGCAAGGTAGTAAAGCCGGTTCATACATAAGCCAACCTGCGCCTCAATCTCATCCAGGTACTTTTTAAGCCCCGAATAGCCCTCGCCCGATGCGGCGTTCATCTCATACATCTCAATCTTTTTGCCCAGCGATTTAAGCGTGCTGCCTATAACGCGACCATCTTTATCACGAATGCCTTCTTTAGATGATTTCAGAAGCTGCGCCAACGTAAATTTACGGCGCGTAATTCCAATGATGCGCGTTTTCGGGTGTAACAGTCCGTTCTTTTCTAATTCATACAGTGACGGCAAGAGCTTGCGTGTTGAAAGATCGCCTGTAACACCAAAAATAACGATTGTCGCAGGTATAAGTTCAAGATGAAAGTCAGTGTAGTCCATATTATCCATTCGTGTTGAGCGGGTGACCGCCAAATTTATTCCGTAGCTCAGCAAGAAGCTTGGTAGTATAGCTTACGTCACCTTTTTCAGAAGCAAGCCGTACATCAAATGCAGCTTGAATTACCGGCAATGTAATATGCGCCCGCTCCGCCTCTTCAAGCGTCCAACGTGCTTCACCGGATTCTGCCACATAACCACTCGCACTCGCGAGCGTTTTGTCTTCATGCATAATTTCAGTCGCAAGCTCATTAAGCGTGCTCTCAATCACGCTGGCTTTCTGCCACACTTCACCAGCCTTCGCGAGGTCGAGATCTTTGTATGGCCCCTCGCGGAGCATCTGGTAACCTTCGGCGAGCGCCTCCATCATGCCGTATTCGATAGCATTATGTACCATCTTCACATAGTGGCCTGATCCCACTTCTCCAAAGTAGGCATGGCCACCTCGTGGCGCTGAAAGTGCATTGAGAATCGGCGTAATCATTTCGTAGGCCGCCCCATCACCACCACCCATCATCGAGAATCCATTAGCAAGCCCCATAATACCGCCGCTTACACCAATATCAAGAAAGTGAATATTTCTTTCACTTGCAAGCAGCGCATGCTTCTTGGTCTCACGAAAATCTGTATTGCCACCATCAATAAGGATTGCCTCATCTGGAAGCACTTTGCACCACTCGGCAATTTCGTCATTCACATATGCTGCAGGGATCATCAGCCATACTACAATACGTTCGCCGTTAAATTTGCTCACGGCATCAATACGACTCATGCTCGTGATAGCACCAAATTCTGCCGCAGCAGTCACGGCTGCTGGGTTCGGGTCAACAGCCACAACATCGTGACCCGATTCAATCAGCCGCTTAGCAATTTGACCGCCCATTTTACCGAGTCCGACAAGAATAAGTTTCATATATGCCCCTTAATTATCTTCAATTTGATCATTATAAATAGTACTGATTGGACTTGTACGAAGTACGCCTGCAGGGAATTCAGCAAATGACGGAATATCACCAAGGAGTCTCTCTAGCACAGGTCGCTTTGCTTCACCAAAAACAAAAGCCAGTGCCTCATCAACTTGCTGCAACGCCACAAAGGTAAGCGTTACGCGTTCAAAGTCCTCGCCTTGATACCCGCACACCAACGCGTCACTCGTACTTGCTGGCGAATTGGGCTTAATACCTGCAACGTGGGCATCTGGCCCAACACCAAACTGACCAATAATATAGTCAGCTGCAATGAATTCCCGTAACACCGTCTCGCTATAACGCTCGACCGTTGCGTCACGACTCTCACCATCTACTAGTATCGGGAAAGCCTCAGCACGCTTAACATTGAACCCTGCGTCGCGCAATTGACGCCAATTACAATCCTCGCCATCAAGCGCTACAAAGCGTTCATCGGTCTGCATAATCACCAGCTTACGTGTCAGCTCATCATCAAGTAATTGCATCGCTTGTACGCTAATATCGATATTGCTTCCCCCGGGCACCAGCCAGATAACTTTGTCGTTCATCTGTAAGGCTGAGGTTAATGCATCAGCCAGTTTCTCCCCTAAATCTGTCGTTTTCATCACTAACTGCATACTCTATTTAGTATTGCATACTCACCCCTGACGCGCTAGTGCTTTATGCTATTATATGAGGGAAGGAGAGTCTGATGGAGCAGCCAAATAGGGAAAACCTCAAGAATTTTAATATGAACTCACTGCCAAGCCTCGACACTGTTGTGCTCGGTGCGCTAGAAATGCTAACGACCGAAACCGTACCGACGCTTGATGTTACAAACTTTAAGCGACCGCTTGTCGTAGGTTCGGGCAATGCCGAAGCCACAGGTCGTATCTTGTTTGCTGAAACGGATGCAATCTTTGCAAGTGAAAGCTCAGTTGATGATAAACTAAGCCATATCGATGACATCGACGAAGTAGTTGTAGTGTCAGCATCTGGCGGCAAACATGCGCCGATCCTAGCACGTAAAGCACGCGACGCAGGCAAGCATGTTACACTCATTACAAATACACCAAACTCACCGGCTCAGCGAGAACTGTCTGATAGCGAGATTACAGCGCTTGTCTATCCTAAAAACCGCGAACCATACACCTATAACACAAGCACCTACATGTCAATGATGATGGGACTAACACATGAAGATCCTGCGGCAATTAAGCGTTTTATTGAAGAGCAGATCGATACGCTTGAGTTACCCGATCTTTCCCAGTTTGATAAATACTATCTAATTGTACCACCCAAATTTGCTGATGTAATTCGCATGCTTCATGTAAAGTTCATTGAACTTTTCGGACGCAATATCGCCCGTGATGTAGAAACGAGCGAATATGTGCGCCATGCGACAACAGTGGCGCCAAGCAACAATGAACTCTTCATTAGCTTCGGCGAGCAAAACGCAACATGGGGCAACACAAATAACCGCCTAAATGTCCCATTGCCTAAAGATGCTAACTACATAGCGATGGTGGCGGTTGGCTACTACGTTATAGCGCAGATCCAAAAGGCACACCCGCAATACTTTAAAGAGAATATCAATGCTTATTGCCAGTTTATTTCTGGAGTATTCGGTGAATCAATTATGCCAATTGTCGATGGCACGGTATAGTATAGCGCTGATATGACAAACCGGCCCTTGCCACGCCCGAATAGGGCATGGTAGGTGGCCGCTAGGTCTCTAGATCAGGTTGAGCGGCATGCGCTCAGAGCGTAGGCCTAGGGAGGGCATTGGGTCGTGCAGGGTGATGCGTACGCACCTGGGCCGCACCGGCCGGTGCGGCTTTCTCTTCGGCGACATCACCCTCCGCTTCGGATATGCACCGCAGATGCTGATGTCTCGATCCTCCATGAAGAACGTGCCTTCCGTGCGGAACACGTGCCGCGTCGCACCAGCGCCGGTGATGAAAGCGAACAAGTGAACCTTGGTGCCGGCAGGCATCACCCATCTTTCCCCATTGACCGCTTCGATGACGAGTTCGACCGGCAGCCGAAACTCTCGCTTTTTGTTCGCCGCGTCCTCGGCAAATTTGTCGAGCAGTTCTTTCCACCGCTCGGACGTGGCGTGTTGCAGTACGAGCTCAGTTGACATGCTCTACCCCTTACTGACTTGAGCCTTAGGTATGTTATATAACAGAAACTATAATTATTCAATAGTACACTCAATGAAAATACCTCTCCCTTGGCGTTTCCGTAGAATACCAGGGAAGAGCAGGAGGCTCTGTTGTAGGTCTTACCGCTGACTAGTGACCTCAAGCATTTATCGTGCATATACGAAACATGTTGCTGGACTTAATCCATACACCATCAGTCGAGAGGCTTCTACAAAACTTACGATTTTGCGAAGTAAAATGCCCTTTCTTTGGAGCCACCAACCCAGTGTCTTATAATGGGCAGTGTAGTGAGGGGGTTAAACAAATAACAGATACACATACCCCGTATCATCAGGAGAACTAACAAATATGAAGATTATCACTTCGATCGATGAGACACTTATCAAGGAACTACGTGCTAAACAAGAGTTTTTCTGGCTCGACCTCGTTAGCCCGAGCGTCAAACAGGTTGAGCAACTTGGCTCCCTGCTTAGTTTGCACCCCCTTGCCGTTGAAGACAGCATCAATTTCAAACAGCGCCCAAAACTTGACATCTACGAGAACAGTGCGCTTCTCGTGCTGGCGGGCACAGTCCAAAACCAAACATCTCCCCACTCTATAGAAGAAATCCACTGTTATATCAGCGGCGACTACATTGTTACTCTACACCATAAGGCCTACGAAGAGCTCGAACAACTTATGCAACTGCTTAAAGACAGATCTCCTATAAAGAGTGAGGAATATTATGTATATAAAGTCATCGACGCAATCGTTGACAGCTATTTCCCGCCGCTGGCTGATTTAGATAAGTCAATTAATGACTTAGAAAATGCCATCGTCTCTGGCGTTAAAGACCATCAGTTAGAAGAGATCTTCAGGTTAAAGCGATTGCTACTACAATTACGTAAGGTTGTCGTGCCAATGCGTGATGTATTTGCCCGACAGATTGAAGCTATTGCTAGTCTGTCGGGGCTCGAATCTGATAGCCACGACTACTTCCGGGACGTGTATGACCACCTTATCCGGATTACCGACGAATTAGACTCATATCATGAGATGGTAGGCAGTTGCACCGACTTATATCTATCGATGATTGCAAACCGACAGGGAGAGATATCTAAGCAATTGACAATCATTGCCTCGATATTCCTGCCGTTGACGTTCCTGACAGGGTTCTTCGGCATGAATTTTGGCTGGGAGGTCAATCATATCCAAAGCTTATGGAACTTCGTCCTCTTCGGAATTGGCATTATGATCGTATCGGTAATTGCGATGGCCTGGTGGTTCCACCATAAAGGTTGGGTAGGGCATAGCGCCAATCGGTGAAGTCAGTAAGGATTTAAGTCTCTAATCTTTTAGCTATAAAACACGCCTCCTTTAGCCATACACTCGGTATATAAAAGTCACCGTAATGTACTTGCAAATATTTTCGATATAATTTAGTATGTACACATATTAAAAGGAGTCCAACATGAGAACATTTTCATCAGACACTAAGACCACCGCCACCCCAGCTCAAGCCTGGAAGGCATGGACAGACTTACCAAACTGGAAACGGCACGATCCTACAATTGAGTCAATTACACTTGATAAGTTCGAAAATGGCGCCAAGGCTAAACTTGTTAATAAAAAGGGGCCGGGTGCGATACTAATTCTTGAAGATATTGTCCCTGGTAAAAGCTTTACAATTCGTACGAATCTACCGCTTTGTACTATGATGAGCTTCCATGAAGTGGTCCCAACAGAAGATGGTGGCGCACGATTCA
>DATIIX010000062.1:0-9978 GCA_035479175.1 Saccharimonadales bacterium (SeqCode)
CTCCATTCCTTAGCATCGGAGCCATACCGCCAAGCGTCATACCGACACCGGCCATAATCGAGATAATTGTCTTTTTACTCATATATATAGTATACCCCTACATATAGCGCGTACTTCCAAATGGGATTTTTGTCTTCACAATATCGTTCATGGTGAGCGTGTTGCCCGAATGAATCGTCCGCTCACCATAGCGACCATTAATTTCGTCGATCGCCCACGTAATATGGCGCTCACGTGCAAGCTCATCGCCGAAGAGGCTAAGCTGAGCGTCGTCGTCATCGCAAAGATGGTAACATGTCACCGATATCATATTAATATTGCTCGGCGCGCCTAAAAACAGCCGGCGCGCAATCAACCAGATTGCCGCGTCGCTATAAAAGGGCAGGGGAGTAAGCTCGTGCGCCTGCCATGCACCACCCCCATACAATCTCGCATATATGCGCACTCCCCTCGCTGATTTATGGCTGTGCCGCAGTTTCGCGCCCACCCCCTCTACGAGCGCGTGGAGCCTTGCTACCTTTTCTTGTTGGCTTAGACCTGGCCGCTCAAGTACATACTGTCGTCCGCAACTTTTTAAGTCATAATCAATGTCATCAACTTCCCAGCCGCGCAGTCGCTGGTACCATTGTTCACCCAAGATACTTTTAAATGCCACGTGCAGCGACGATGCGTTGGCGTTTAGCATATCAAGTGGGGTATAGATACCTACAGCATTAAGCCGTAGTTCGTTATGGTGAGCGATGCCTGTTAAATCTTGCAATTTCAAGGCCCCAAGCACATCGCGTATATTGTGCGACGTTAACACATCTAACCCATCTGGTTTATGTAGACTTGCCGCAGTTTTAGCCAAAAACCGATTCGTGCTAATCCCTACATTGCATTTCATCCAGCAGCCGATTTCATCGCGCAGCCGTTGTTTGATTTCGCACCCTATCTCTACTAGATCCCGATTGCGCATCGAAGCTGGTGCTTGACTGAAATCTATTACCCCCTCATCAATACTTTTCATCGTAACGTGCGGACTGTAATCACCCATAATCCGCATCATTTTGTGGTAGACATATCGATATTTTTGCGGGTCGCTTTCTATGCCAACAAGGTCGGGGCAAAGTTTTTTCGCTTCACGCAACCTCATACCTAGCTTTACGCCGCGTGCTTTAGCCTCGTAACTCGCTGTCACGATCATCGTATGTTCGGTGCGTCGATTTACAATCGCGACTGGCCGACCGCGAAGCATTGGCCTCGCTTGTTGCTCGACTGTTGCGAAACAACTGTTCAAGTCGATATGCATGATTAATGGACGGTCAGTATTGAGTAAGGGATTCATCATAATCGATCTGCCTCCAAAGTAAGCCGCCATGTTAGACGTTCGCTATCGAATTCGAGCCGGTAATCTGCCTCGCCATCGGTTACATCAAACCAGTGGACTGTTTTACGGCCAGCTGCTACTGGCGTACGGAGGCCAACTTCAGTTACGATGATTTCGCGACCATTAGTACGCCGAAATTTTATTGGTACACATGGATTCATTCCCGTACCAAAGCGCGCCACTACATCAACCCGTTCGTTTAAAAAGATTTCATCGTCCACAGCAAAATTCTCCAAATAAGTAATTATTGAAGAAACGTTTTCTGATTGCTCGCCCGTGCTTTTACCCGTTTCTAGCAAAAATCCGAAGACGATGAATATGATCCGTGGATGAGGGACGCTTACACTACTTGTAGGGGTAGGGCAGTGAGTATCACCTGGAATTACCTTCTATTGTACCCTATTTGTGCACGAAATACATGCGTATCTCAAACAGTACGTAGAGTCCAACAAGTGTGCCGATGATTAGTCCGAAAATATGATTGATATTTCCTGTAATCAGCGCATTCAAGACAGCGCCGGTGAAGGTGACTAGACTTACTAAAAATAGCAAGTCCCATCCCCGCTTTTGCTTCGCCTTTAACGGTGTGATTGCCATTGCTTCAAGTACCACCGACACAACAAGCACCGCCATATTCACGATACCCGTAATGATAACGAGCGCACCCGCCGCTGGGCCCGCAATAATACCAGTAAAAATTGAAATGCCGAGCACTACCGGCACAAGCCCGAGAATACCAAGACACCCGAATGCGACGACAATAAGTGCCAGCCACCACACGTTATCGGCAAGCCAATGCCGCCAGTCTTTTGGTAGGCGTGGTAGCACCTTAAATAACATGTCTAGGCTGTTCTCTAATCCCGATAATTGCTGCATATTCCCCTCCTCTATCTTATGAGTATTTTACCATTTTCTATAAACACCCTGATACCACTAGAAAAATACGTTAACTTTTGCTACAATTTACGGGAATGGCACCATAGCTCAGCTGGTTAGAGCGCAGGACTCATAAGCCTGAGGTCGGTAGTTCAAGCCTACCTGGTGCTACCATGAAAATAAGCCCACAACTTGTGGGCTTATTTTCATGGTAGGGCTCAATAATAAAAACTACCTCGCCGAGGAGCGTAAGCTCACTCGGCGAGGTCTTCCAGGGTATGAGAGGGAAAGAGAAGCACTTGCTAGCCCTTCTTACCCTTCTTGTGCCCCTTTCCTGGCCGTCGCGGCCACTTTTTCGACGTCATAGCCTCGCGTTTGGTGCGCTTGGGTTTGTCGTTCGCCATGAGCCACCTCTTAAGGTTCTGCAACAGCTGAGGAGCTGGTGCGACGAAAATCGGACTGATGCCCGATTCAAGTATTATACTATAGATAATGGATAATTACGTCAAACACCAAAGTACATATCACCCTAAAGCAAAACCGAAATAAAGGCATCGGTCATATGACCGATGCCTTTATTTCACTAGTTCCTTAGTATGTGTTTGTCTTCACGTTGTAGCACTGCTCACCTTTTTTGTGATACTGTGCATTGATTGATTCAGAATAGTCGCTCGGGCTATACGATGTATACGGCGATGTTTGTGCATTCATAAATGTTGCGCAAAGTTGGTAGTAATGGATCGTGCGACTCCTATAGGTATCTTGCGCGGAGGGCTTTGTGCCTGATTTGGTATTTGGTTTATAGGTCATCACGCCTTTCGTAAGCAGACTCTTAACGGTGACTGTACCAGTACTATCGTACGTATTAAAATCAAGCCCGTCGAGTGATTCTGGAAGTTTATCATTATCTTGATCGTATGAGTTTACTGCATACACGATACTACTCAGCGCGCTGACAACTTGCCGATCCTGCCTTGTAGCTACCGACTTCATGACCGGACCAAACACGCCAATACCGATAAACACGAGCGCACCTACGCTCAAAATAATAGTCGCAAGCATTGGAATGCGTCGCCATTTTGCTACGAGTGTAGTGCGTGCAATCAATAATGCATATAGCGGCACCATCGTGAGCGCAGTAAAGAGCGCGGCGCGTATACCTTCGCTCGCTGATGGCGCTTCACTTAACACTAAGTTAATACCTGCAAATACCGATGCGACAAGCGCACCGATGCCGCAGAGTGCAAAAATAACCGTGTGAATTACCATCACTGCCGTTGCAAAACCTTCTTTTTTCGCAGGCTCACGACGTCGATAGAAGAAATCAACTACGGCGGCAACAATCAAAAGTACGAGTGCTGAGGCGATTGGATATGAAACGATACTCGTCCAGTCATTACTATCACTGCCGGACACAAGAAAGGCGTACACGACCGCACTTAGCCATAGCATCGCAAGTGCGAACCAGCCCCAGAATGCATAGGTAAGCCACTGCAATACAAGTGTTACGGCATCTGCTTGGGTCTTGTGAGTTTGTGGAACTTCTGGTGCTACCATTGGTGGCATTGGCTGGACAGATGGCTGATTTTCCATGATAGTTGATACTAGCTTTTCGGAAGTAGGCGCGGCCCCCGTTGCTGTATCCACATGTGGTTCAGCAGTATCTATTCCCAACTGCTTGTTTTCATCAGGCGAGTTAGTCGCGCGTTCAGGTTCGCTATTCACTAGAATCTCCTTATCTATATAGCCAGTATACTATAGAGCTTACGGCTATATACAGCAAAAAGTGACCAGACAATTGTTTATCAGGTCACTTTCCAGGTGGAGTTTCGGACAAGTCTGGAATTAAAAGTCAAAATCTTCAACATCAAGCGCATCTTCACGCGATGATACAAATGAACGAAGTTGCTCAATTGTGCGTGGTACGTTCCAGCTTGCTGCTACAAATGTTTCGCTGAGGTTCGCCGACTGGGTGTCAGTTGTTGCTTCCATATTGTTAATTGCCTTTTTTTGTTTTTATTGGCTTATGTATTTAATATAGCATAAACACTATAAAAAAGCAATAGCTTTATGACCTCTTTTTGACTCGAGTGAGATGCTTATGGTATAAATAACAGGAGAGGAAGAAAAAATAGAAACAATGGATACTCTTACCGCCTTCAGTGTTATCACTCTTGCCGCACTGATTCATGCAAGCTTCCAGCTCGGCGTGAGCATGGTAACGCTGCTCTCAGGCCATGCAGTTGGAAAAAAACTCGCAGCCAAGCGAACACTCCGTCTTGTTGGTGCGTTTCTTGCTGGCACCCTCATTATGACTGCACTTGTAATTTCTACACTGAGTTATATCGCTGGCATCTTCTTCAACCATGGCGCTACACCAATGGCCTGGGGTACACTTGCTTTTGCAATGATCATTATTGGCCTCGTCGTATGGATTTGTTACTACCGCCGAGGGCCTGGCACGCTACTGTGGGTGCCTCGCGGCCTTGCTAAGCTCCTCAGTAAGCGTATTCATGCGACCCAAATGAGCGCCGAGGCATTCAGTTTGGGCGCAACAAGTGTATTTACTGAGCTATTGTTTACTATTACTCCGGCGGTAGCTGCAGCATTTGCTATTATTTCCTTACCGACTAGCCTGCAGCTTATTGGTGCGGGCGTATACATCTTGGTTGCATCATTGAGTATTTTGCTCGTTGTAGGGTTTATTGGTAGCGGCCACAACATTAGCCGCCTGCAACGCTGGCGTGAGGCCAACAAGCGTTTCTTACAGTTTGCTGGCGGCTCGGCGCTTATTGTCCTCGCCTTCTTCCTATACATTAATGTCGTTGTTACACCGGTAGTCGTTGCGAGGGTGGGATGAGTGCTCTTGCTACTGTTATTAAGCAAGGTCGTCGCGGGACTGAGTCCTTCGATCGAGGAAAACTCTACGAGAGTGTCTATGCCGCTTGCCTCAGTGTACAGAGTGTTGATGGCCTTGCCAGAGATACCACCGAATGTGTTTGTAATATTCTTACCGATTGGCTTGAAAATAAACTAGAGATTACGAGTAGTGATATTCGCCGCCAAGTGGCCAAGGCGCTTGAACCACTCCATCCAGATGCCGCTTATTTATATAAACACCACAAACAAATGATATAAGGAGCCCGGATATGGCCAAAAAACACACCTTCGACTATGACCTCATCGTTATCGGCAGCGGCGCCGGAGGATCTGCAGCTGCAACGATTGCCGCGCGTGAAGGTAAGAAAGTCGCAATTGTTGAACAGTCGGTATTTGGTGGCGACTCACCAAACTTTAGTGATGTGCCGACAAAGGCACTCCTCCATGCCGCACAGCTCTACGACGAAGCTCGCCATGGCGCGCGCTTTGGCCTTCGTAGCAATGCGCTCGGGTACAACTATCCGTCACTCCGCGCCTGGAAGAACCTCGCTGTTGAGCGGACTGGGGCTGCGGGTAATCGTAAATTCTATGAATCACAAGGAATCGATACTATTGAGGCGCGCGCGCACTTCTTGTCTCCGCACGAAATATCTGTCAATCGCAAACATATTACCGCCGAGCACTTCCTCATTGCCACTGGCTCGGAATGGGTCGCGCCGGACATCCCCGGTATCGAGGACGTCCCTTATCTTACACCGCGTACTGTGCTCGAATCCATTAAGCCGACGAAGAGTATTTATATTATTGGCGCTGGTACTGTGGGCGTAGAGATCGCACAACTACTTGCGATCTTTGGTACGAAAGTGTACCTCGCTGAAATCGCCGCTCGTATTTTACCGCAAGAGGAAGAAGAAGTTGGCGAACTATTTGAACGTATGCTGCGCGAAGGTAAAGGGGTGACTTCGCTCACACAGACGCGCACCGTTGCTGTCGTAAAAGATGGTCTTGGCTACCGCGTGACATTCCTGCGTGCTGGTGTTGAGAAATCTGTTCACGTAGATGAAGTACTCGTTGCAACTGGACGCAAGCCGTCAGTTGATCTCGGCCTTGAAAACGCTAGCGTGGAGTATGATCCGACAGGTATTAAGGCAAATGAATACCTACAGACTACCGCTCGGCACATCTATGCAGCTGGCGACGTACTCGGCCACAGCAGCCATACACACACCGCATTGCTCGAAAGCCGCATTGCTGCACACAACTTATTTAGCAAAGTTCAACTTGCTCCGGATTACACCGCAACACCACGCCTTACTTTTACGTTCCCGGGTGTTGCCACGGTTGGTTTTACCGAAGACGATTGTATTAAGCGCGATTTGCATGTAAATATTGGACTTGCACCACTAAATATTATTGCTCGCAGCAACACGAGTGACTTCCGCGACGGATTTGTGAAACTTACTGCCGATAAAAAGGGTGTACTACTCGGCGCGACCGTTGTGTCACCACACGCAGCCGAGGTGATTCACGAGCTTGCACTTGCCGTTAAGTACGGGCTTACCGCACGCCAAGTTGCCGAGACACCCCACGCATTCCTTAGTTGGAGCGAAGCGGTGCGTGTTGCAGCCGGTAAATTAATACGATAAGCCCTAGGCTATCAACTAAAAAACGCTCGTCCCAAGACTAGCGTTTTTTCTTGGTTGCCCAGGTAGCTCTGCGCTGGCACCAGATCTGTAATAAGATAGTGTGTTGGAGAGAACTAACAGATGGTAGACCTCTGTTATTTAGCACTCCCGCGTAGTATTAGATGAGCGCCACCAAGCCGAAGAGCTATGTAGTGAGAAATATGAGGCTGAACAAATAATAATTACTGACTGATCGCCCCGACCTCGCAACAACGCGAAGTCGGGGCGCTTCTAACGCTTTTGAGTGCCGTCACGCATGGCGCGACGCTACACTTGACCAGTCATCAGAAGCTGGGCGAGGGCTCTGCCAATTCCCTCAGTTGTCTCGTCGTCCTGAAACACCCACTGGCCGTTGGGATTATTTTCGAGGAAGTACCACTCACCGTCGTCAAGACTTTGGATCAAGTCCGCGTAACCACAGACAGTGCCGTAGTAGCGAACAAAGGCCACAAGACGATCGGTGATGTCCTGCGGAAGGTCGTACGGTTCTACGTCGAAGAGGCCAGTATTGAAAGCTTCCCGGTAGTCCCGCTTCCCTGTCGCGAGGGTTGCCGCCTCATCTCGATCACCAACCTTGGCTGTGAAAACCCTGTTGCCGATAATGGAAACCCTCACCTCAACCTTGGGCTTGATCAGCTCCTGGAAGATATGGGGGTTGGCGACGAGTCCACGGAAGTCGATCTGGTCGCCCGCTCGAAGGGTGCTGTACTGGTCGAGACCACCCGGTGCGCAGTGAGCCATCGGTTTAAGGATAACGGTGCCGTGACGCTTGACGAACGCGGCTGCACGTTCCGCATCGGATGCGAAAATCGTTTCTGGGGTCCTGAGACCTAGCATGTTCGCCACTTTCAGTTGTGGCGGTTTGTTCTGAGCCCGCTTGATCGCTTGCTGATCGGAAACCCAGAAGGCTCCACTATCCAGAAACGTCACCATGGTATCAGCCTGATGCTGCAGCGAGCTGAGTGTGTACTCCAGGAGCCCCGGCCCAACCTTAAGGTCGGGCCAAAGCCAGCGAGTCACCCCATTTCTGTACCAAATAGACCGAATGCTTGCAGGATCGATCTCCTGTTCCTTGTAGGTGATGATCGGCTCATCACGCCCCCGCACGAACTCATATCCAATCGTACACTCTGGGCTGCCGAGATTGATGATGATCGGCTCCGGGTATTCCGGGCCCAGATGACGCTTCACACTGGGAAAGTGCGGGTCATCATTTGCGCCCAAGAAGACGATATTACGACGTTCCATTTTACCTCCAGGTGTTGAACGAGCCCGTCATGCCGGCACATTGCCGGTATGACGGGCTCTTTGATGGGCGATCAGCCGTTGCCGTTGTTCTCGGTCAGCGTCGTCTTGCCCTTGACGGTCGTGGCTGACGGCCCGGTCGCCGGCGTCAGCAGCCCGTTGAGGGCGCCGAACACGGGCTCCGACTCGGGCGTTTGCTGCATTTCACTGCTGGTGGTCACCTGCGTGTCGTCCATCAGTTCCCCTTAGTGAGGTGGTCTGCCCGCGGCGGATTGCCAACGTAGCGTTTTATATCATAGTATGAAAAGATAATTTTTGCAATGGTCCCATTGGACAACTCTCCCGACATAGCAAGTAAATATATGAGGCTTATTTGTTATATGGGTATAGTCACCTCGTATTGAGTAACTTTTATTTGTAAGCTCTACTTCCATTAAAGAGTTGCTATAGAACTAAAGAAAAGGTCAGAATGATTAATCGGCTTTAGGCTTTTTTCTTTAGCTAGGCAACAAAGATTTAAACCAAAATAACAGAGGTGAAACAAAAGATAGAGACTAGCGTAAAATCTAATCTCTATCTGTTATTTCATCTTGGTTGCGGGGGTAGGATTTGAACCTACGACCTCTTGGTTATGAGCCAAGCGAGCTGACCGGGCTGCTCCACCCCGCGATACTTATACCATCGTATCAGATGAGGGCTACTTTTGCAAACCTCTGGCAGCACGCCCATTAAAGAACTCGAGCCATTGTTCAAAATTAGTTGTTGATTCGCTCGTTTGTGCCGTTGTGACTTCGCGTTTTGCGTCAAGCATATCTTGTTGCCGCACCGCTGTACTATTGGGCGGCAATATTAGTACTTTTTCGCCGGGCGATACTAAACCAAGATTCTGACGAGCTGCAAGGTCTTTGTACTCATTGCTATTGTAGTAGTTTTGCTCGTACTTTAGGGTATCCACTTGCAACTGCGTAAGTTCAAGCTGGCGCTTTTGCTCATCCACAATCTTTTGCGCGGAGAAGTTGGTTTGCATCACTGAGATCGAGCCCCATACCCAACTCACTGCAACGATTAGCGCAATAAGAATGACGCCATTATTGAGCGTGGCATAGACACGTTTGTAGTGATGCAGTCGTTTGTAGAAAGCCGTAAACATGATATCTGGAGTCTATTATAGCAGCGCAAGGTACTCATACGCTATGGAGTATAGTATAGCTGTTCGAAACTTGATATATTGCTTCGTCACCTCAGAAAACCCCACAAACAGGTTTTTCGCTCGGCGCCTTGTGGTATAATACCCTCTTAGAAGTACCCTGGGGGTGTAGCTCAGTGGTTAGAGCAGCGGGCTCATAACCTGTTGGTCGTCGGTTCAATCCCAACCACCCCCACCATATTTTGCTTCTAAAAAATCTCACCTGTTATGGTGAGATTTTTGTTTATTAGTGAGCCCAGATGCCCATTACCATTTCGTATGCAGTGATAGGGTCATGTGTTTCTTTCAGTTTCTCGATGCGTTTCCATTGTTCGTCAGTTGGATCAATCGGCCATTCACCTGTAGACTGTCGGGACGGTTCTGGTTCTACACCTTTCATAAGGTGCTCAAGCCCTTCCGACATCTCCTGCGGAGTAAGCGCCGGCTCCGTAAATGCACGCTCAGGCTTTTCCTCGTTAGGAATGATGCTGTGTCGTGGTTGCGTCGTATTAACAGCTACACGACCAAGAGCAATTTTAGGCTTCCACCCATTGTCATAGGCGAATCTGTTTGCTGCAGTATCGTAATAGCGGATAACATCCGCCGACTGCACCGGTGTAAGGACTGTTTTTGCCACATCTGTGCGTTGTTCTGCCATGTTTACGTTATAACATAAACACTGGCAATTATACACTTGGCATTACCGCTCACCCCTGCTACACCAGAGGTGTGGGAAG
>DATIIX010000063.1:0-1594 GCA_035479175.1 Saccharimonadales bacterium (SeqCode)
ATTTCTTCGCCGGTGTACAATGTGTAGCTTTCGTCGAAAAGCGTGAAGGCCAAACCGCCATCACGCTCGACGATGTTGCTAGCCCAAATCGCTGACGTCTTCGCGCCAGTGTCTACCTTGGCGGGCACGCCCAAGAAGCCCAGTTCAGGCAGGTCTATACGGTCGGCGCGGCCAATGATTTTACGAGATTCATGAGTCATAGTTGTTACCACCTATTGTAGCAGCTTTGGAGTTTACCCCACCTCGGCTGACTGAATGTTTTTAGGTAGCGTAAGCATAATACAAAAAGACGATTTAGTCAATACAAAACACTATCTACTTTCTCCGTCTCATCTGAAGTAACTATTGAAAAAGCATAAGTTTTATGGTATAAGTATTAAGTCACCCGTACCTAGGGAGAGTGCATAGTGACGGCATCCAGAGAAACCTATCTCACCACCTTCGCACGTACCTGCGAGCAGGCCAACAGGTCGGGCTTCAGCCTGAACCTCCTGACCGGCACGCCGGGCGAGAGGGTCGACGACGACTTCTCCGTGACGTTCGGCGTCGGTGGCCTCGTGGCCCTCACCATCAGCAACACGCTGTACGAGGAACTGAAGGCCGACCTGACCCCACACATGCGCAAGATCCTTCGGGATTTCCCGCATGGCCAAGGCCAGCGCAAGATCGAGTTCTACCCGCACGCGACGTGACCGACGGCCCGCCACCTTGACCGGTGGCGGGGCCGCACACCCTTACTGAACTTATATAAGAGATTCGAACACACGCATAACATCTTGCGCTGGGCTGTATGCAGCTCGAGCCGGCAAGGTGAGCAATCCGAAGCGATGCAACAAGGCACTATCTTCCAAGCTGAAGCTGGTGCTGCCAAGCAAGAATGCATCGACTTGGTCGGGGCTGAGGCGCTCCATCAACACACCGCAGACCACAGATTGTTCAACGTAGTCCAGCGCCTGCGAGCTATGACCGCCATAGCGGTACAAGCGTGACGACCGGTTAACGGCGAGTGTCCGCGCGGCGAGGTCTTCGTCGTTGGTGAGCGACTTACCTTGGATGAGTGACTCGTAGAATGCACGCGCAACTTGTAAACGAGTTGAGCCGTTGACCTTTGCCGTATAGCCGATCAAATAATGCAGGTTTGGCGCACGGTCCAAGCCCAGATAATCCCGACACAGGATCTTCTCTTGATACGCTCCGCCAGCTTCTCGCAAAATGCGATAACGGCGGCCTTTTATACGTGCCAACGGTATCTGTTGACCGAGTTCGTAGTCGGCGTAAGCCTGCAGGACATGGCTCAGTTCGTGCGCGATCAGCGGCAGCGCACCGGCTGGATACAGACCCACAAGCGGTCGAACTGTACCCTCTGGAATATTCACCAGGCGGCGAGTGCTGTCGACGGACATATTCTTGCGGCGAGGCGTAATGATAACCTGGAACTTCCCGTCCGGTGCGAATCCGTCGCGACCATCGACTTCCTGCCATGTTACCGTGTGGCCGCTCAGGACGCTCCACTTTTCCAGCACAGTTTCGACGCACTGCTTGATCTGTTTGGCATCCCAATTTATACCCTCGAGCTCACGTGCTAGGTCAGTTG
>DATIIX010000064.1:0-10129 GCA_035479175.1 Saccharimonadales bacterium (SeqCode)
TGGCCATCCGCCGTAATTGTCGCATCAGCACTTGAAGTGTTCTCGCCAAGCTCGCTCGCAATCGAATGGATACGGAGTTGTCCTGCTTCTTTATCGGCCATCAGTGTGACGCTACCGCCAGAGTCACGTGAGAAAAGCCCCGCAATCTTCACGATACGTGTAAATTCACTTGTTGATACCGTAATATTTGTCTCTGATTCTTTAGGAATGAGTTGTCGGTAATCAGGGTAATTACCGTCAATCAAACGACTGGTAATCTCAGCGTCACCAACCCTAAAGCGCACCTGGGTATTATCAAACAACACTTCAATCTCACTCACACCATCGTTAATCGTCCTAAGAGCCTCCTGAAGGCTCGAGGAAGGCACGATAGCTTCAATAGTGCTCCGTGACTTCATTAAGCGTCGTTCAGCCAAACGATAGCCATCTGTGCCAGCCAGGTACAGCTCGCCATCGATAGAGTGCCAGTACACGCCCGTCAAGACTGGGCGAGAAGTGTCGCTGCTCGTTGTAATAATCGTTTGATTAACTGCTTGTTTGAAATCTTCAGTGGTAATCGTGTACGCAACCGCCTCTTTTTCCTCAATCGACGGCAGTTCAGGGAATTCTGATGCATCGACTCCAGTGAGATTCGACGAGAAATTACCAGAAGCAATTGTCATTGAGGTGTTTTTGCTCATAATATCCACCGTGCCTTTAGGAAGGCTCGCAATGAACTCACTGACGAGGCGTGCAGGCAGAGTAAGCTCGCCTTGCTTTGTCACTTTTGCGCCTACATAGTAGGTAGCCGCAATCTCTAAGTTTGTCGCTGCTACTAATAGGCGATTACCTTCTGTGCGCAGCAGTACATTATTCAAGATCGGCAGTCCGGTTCGACTACTCGCTACACGACCGACAATGCTAAGTGCCCGTGCCAGATTTTCTTGTGTGACCGAGAGTTCCATTATTATTAAATATCCTTTCTAATGAATTGATAGTAATGATAGTAGGTGCTGTGGATAGTGGGTAAAACAATACTCATAGCAGGGGTAATACTGCTATTTCTGTATGTGGATAGTGTAGGCAGGGTAACTGTGTATACAGCATGGGTGAAATAGTTATTTATCCACGTACATTGGACGACTGCTTGGGTTTGGGCTAAATCAGTGTACAAACGAACACATTTTTTACTAGCAGCTTTACGCAAGTAATTCACACCGTTTCCACAGGCCTTAAGCATAGAGTTTCTCCCGAATCTCAGCGACTTGCTCGCGAATCATAAAATCAAGCTTGATAGACTTCTCAATCTTCTCAACTGAATGAATGGCAGTTGTGTGATCTTTGCGGCCGAGCTCCTGGGCGATCCTTGGAAAACTCATATGAAGCTCGCTGCGCAGTAAATACATCGCAATCTGGCGTGGCACCACAATGTATTTGTCACGGCGACTGCTGCAAATCTCTTTCGCATCAATCTGGAAATGACGTGCTGTCTTATCGATGATCTGTTTTGAAGTAACATGCTGCGGGCGTGATTGACGCACATTACCAAGGAGGCCCTCTGCAGTAGTAACATCTGGTGCAACACCGCGCATTTCTGCGTAGGCGAGCAACTGGTTGAGTGCGCCTTCTAGCTCGCGAACATTGGTTTTAATATTCTTTGCCAAGTACTCAACTGTGTCATGCTCAAGATTCACACCAGATAGACCAGCTTTTGTTTCCACAATTGCACAACGTGTCTCAAAATCTGGCATCTGAATATCGATTGCCATACCCCACTCGAACCGACTGCGAAGACGCTCGGTAAGAGTAGGGATACTGCGCGGCGGTTTGTCGCTACTAATAATAATTTGTTTGTTCGCCTGGTGGAGCGCGTTGAAAGTATGGAAGAATTCTTCCTGCACCTTTTCTTTGCCGGCAATGAACTGCATGTCATCAACAATCAACACATCAACAGAACGGTATTTATCAGAAATACTCTTCTTTTTGAAGCGAATCATTTCGACATATTCTTTAACAAAGGTTTCCGTATTAATATAGAGCACTTTTGCTGAAGGATCTTGCCGGGTAATTGCGTTACCTACTGCCTGCATAAGATGGGTTTTACCAAGGCCTACGCCACCATAGAGAAAGAGTGGATTGTACTTAGTGCCTGGATTAACGGCAACTGCCTGGCAGGCTGCATAGGCAAGGTCATTACTTGATCCAACGATGAAGTTATCGAGCGAATAGCGGGGGTTTAACGTATTAGCACTGATGGTCTGATTTGATGATGATGCCGGTACTGACACAGAAGGCATTGGTGCAACTAAACTCTCAATGCGAGCCGACATCGCATCGGTATCGCCAGTTGTCTCGCGATTAACAATACTCTTCTTTACGGTATGTACTTGGTACTGCACGGTTGGCGCGGCAACGCCATTATGCTTCAGCACCTCGCGAATTTTATCGTCGTATCGCTTCTCAAATTGTGACTTAGCAAAGATATTGGCCACACCAATCGTTACAGCATCGTCGGTATAATCAAGAAGTGTCGTGTTTTTGAACCACGCTTCAAACTGCCCATGAGGAACGGATAGTTCTATCTCCCCAAGTACACTTTGCCACAGTGCGTTATACATTCACTCCCCCTGTTCGTTTATCTGTTCCTATGATACCGATAATCAAAGTTTTCCACAACTAAACAAGTGTTGTGGATTTTCACATCACACTAACAGGCTTAACTAGTGGTGCATTTATCCACAAATGGCGACCACCCCTGTTAATCTGTGGATAACTGTCGCCTGAATGTGGATAAAATTATATGACCAGGATATATTTTAGACAAAAATTCAAGGAGATATTGATAAAAGATAGAACAAAGGTTATAATACGTTCTTGATATGCCAAAGCGAACTTACCAACCACGCACACGTCACCGTGCAAAGACTCACGGGTTCCGCGCACGTGTAGCGTCAAAAGCTGGCCGACTTGTTCTTAAGCGCCGCCGCGCTAAAGGTCGCGCTAAACTCGCTATCTAGCGAATAAAATCACCGCTGTACATTCAGCGGTGATTTTATTATGTATACTTATACTATGATTAATGCAACGTTACGTTTCCACGGACACGGCAGCCTGCGCTACCTTTACAAAAATGGCAGCGCCGTACGTTCACATTTGTTTACGCTCAAATACACCGTCAATCCACACCGTAAGAAATCACGCTTCGCAGTTGTAGTGAGTAAAAAGGTACATAAGTCGGCAGTTGGCCGTAATCGCATTCGTCGTCGCGTTTACGAAATACTTCGTCAGGAAATTCCGCACCTTACTACTATCTGCGATGTGGCGGTGATTGTCTCAAGTGGTGAAGTTATTTCTATTGAGCATCAAGAACTCGTTGCCGTACTTCAAGATCTACTCGTCCAGGCTGAACTCCTCAAAAAAAAGTAGCCTTCGGCCTCTGGTAAAACCCCGAGGGTATCGTGCTATAATTATAAGGAGTAAGATTTATCTGGAGTATTCATGTTTGAAACAATTATTGTAAAGCCTATTTTCAACGCATTGATGCTACTTTACAGCATCATCCCAGGCGGCGACTTTGGTGTTGCGATCATCATCTTCACAGTGATAATTGGCTTCGTTCAGTATCCGCTTGTTAAACAGCAGTTGCATCAAACCAAGCAGATGCGTAAAATGCAGCCCGAGCTCGCGAAAATCAAAAGCGCAGCAAATGGTAATAAGCAGCTCGAAGCTACCATGCAGATGGAGCTCTATAAGCGCTACGGTATCAACCCATTCCAATCCATCCTGGTGTTAATTGTTCAGCTGCCAATATTCATTGGGCTCTATCAGGTGATTCAGGTGGTAACGCTTCACCGTAACGAAGTTGCGAAGCTTGCATACGAGCCAGTGCAGCATATTCCTGCAATTCATAAGATTATCGAAAACCCAGATAACTTTAACCACACAATGCTTGGGTTTATTGATCTTACTAAGACGGCATTCAGCCATGGTGGCGTAGATATCACACTAGTTGTGTTGGCGCTTCTTTCTGCTGTGACTCAATATGTCATCAGCAAGCAACTTCTGCCAACAAGCGACAAACCGAAGAAGCGTTTTCGCGACATCATGAAAGAGGCAGCTTCTGGCAAGCAGTCTGATGCGAGTGAAATGAGCAACGCAATGATGGGCAATATGTCGAAATTTATGCCAATCATGATGTTCTTCATTATGATTAACCTGCCAGGTGCACTCGCACTTTATTACACGACGTCTAACCTTGTAGCGGCAGCTCAGCAGCACTATCTTCTCAATAAAGACACCGAAGAGATGGATGAGCTTGCTGACGAGGTTATCGAACAACCGAAAGCCAAGAAGGGTAACAATAAAGGTGCTCAGCGTGCGAAAAAGGCAAGCGAAGCCCGCATCACCCGAATTAAGGCGAAATAGGAGGTACATATGGACACAGCACAATCAATTGAATTCGCACGAGACTTCCTCAAAGACATCATTTCATTTTTTGGTGAAAACATTGAGGTAACTGCAACACAAGAAGAGGACATCATCGAGCTCTATGTTGAAACGAGTGACCTCAATAGTATCCTTATTGGCCGTAATGCCGAAACACTTCGCAGCCTACAATATATCGTAAGTACCGCACTTCGCAACAAAAACGCCGAGCTCATTCGTGTAAATGTCGATATTGCCGACTACAAAAAACAGCACGAGGAGAAGATTGCCGAAAAAGCACGAGGCTGGATTGAGCAAGTACGTGCGACGGGTGATTCATACATTGCCCATATTAACGCCGCAGATCGCCGTATTGTGCACCAGGTAGCGACTGAGTATTCAGATATTCGTACCTATTCAGAAGGTGAAGGCCGCGATCGCAAGATTGTTATTGCTCAGGCAAGCTCGTAGTGTATTAGAATAAGTAGTAAGCATAAGAAAATAGGAGAATAAAATGTCAGGATTAGTTATCGCAGTCATTGTTATCGTCGTTTTGGCCATTATTGCTGCAATTATTGCAGGTATGTACAACGGCCTCGTTCGCTTAAATGTAAAAGCCCAAGAAGCGTGGAGTGGTATCACCGTACAGCTTAAGCGACGTGCTGACTTAATTCCAAACCTTGTTGAATCTGTTAAGGGGTATGCGGCACATGAAAGCGGAGTCTTCGAGAAAGTAACTGAAGCACGTTCAGCAATCATGAATGCAACCCAAGTTGGCCCTGCTGCAGCTGCACAAGCCGAAGGCGAACTCACAGGTGCGCTCAAGAGCCTCTTCGCAGTTGCCGAGAACTATCCAGATCTTAAAGCTTCACAGAACTTTATGGACTTGCAGGCGCAGATCGCCGACACCGAAGATAAGGTTGCTGCATCGCGCCGCTTCTACAACAGCACAGTGACGCTTTTTAACACGAAGCGCAAAGTATTCCCTACAAACATCTTTGCAAACATGCTTGGCTTTACTCAGGATAAAGAATTCTTCGACGTTCCCGAGGGTGAGCGCCAGGCGGTCGAGCAGGCTCCTGAAGTTAAATTCTAGCCGCTGGTAGGTTCCAGTGCTAACGTCCCTATTCACAATCGCTACATTGCCGCTCGAGCTTTTTGCTCGAGCTGGTGGCGGTGGTTCAGGCGGAGGTGGATCCGGTGATGGCAGCGGCGGAATCTTTATTTTTCTTGGCTATATTCCAATGCATGCAGTGGGTGCAGTACTTCAACGTGTTAGTGCAAAAAACAAAGCACTGAAGATTGCAATAAATATTATTGGCTGGATCATCGCAGTCATCTACGCGGTAATCTGGATGGTAATCTGGCGTGGATTTGGATTTTTTGTTGGTATGGCTGCGCTTGCTGGTATGGCGGGTGGCCTTTACAATCTCTTTGCAAAATTAAAGCAAAGTAAACAAACACAGGCTGAATTAGCAGCTGCGAGTGCTAATGATAGTGTTTGGTCTGAAGAGAAGCTCGTCAATCACGCCAGGCAAGTATTTATGCAGTATCAAAAGGATTGGTCTAATCTTAATATTCAAGCGATGCAAGGCTATTTAACGCCGTATTACTACAATCATGCAGCGCTACTTGCATATACACTTAAAGCAATGGGTCGTCGCGACAATATGGAGGATGTAAAAATACAAAACGCCGTGATCCTCGGGGTTCAAAATGACACCGATGATAGCCGCGATGCTTTCACAATCGGCATCACCGCTCAAGCAAACGACCAATTGATAAACACTGTCACTGATCAAGAAATCTTTACTGACCGCAAGCCGTTTACCGAGTACTGGACATTCCAGCGTAGCGGTAATACATGGCTGCTCGGCGGCATTTCTCAAGCGACAGCCGATCCGTACGCGCTCAACGGCCAGCTCCGTACATTTGCAGCAAATAACGGCTATTATTATAGTCTCGATATGGGTTGGTTGTTTATACCACAGCATGGTCAATTATTTGGTGAAGCAAAATTTGGCACATCGGATATTAACAACCATATCGTTGGCATGTACAACAATCAGATGCTCGTACAGCTCTATAGCTATGTCAAAAACCCACAGTCGAGCACGAAGCCCTACGTGATTGCGCAGGTAAACGTTCCAAAACAATACGGCAATATTATCGTACGCCGCAAGAAAACATTCCGTATGGGTATCCGTGGCCTTGAAAAAGTAGAAACTGAATGGACACAGTTTAACGATAAATATGAGGTGTTTGCATCGAGTGCCGAGCAAGCAACAAGTTTCGAATTGCTCAACCCAACCTATATGGAACAACTCGAGGCACTTCCATTTGAGGTGAGTATTGAAGTCGTAGATAATGTAATCTACCTCTATACCGATGAGCTAACGGCCACGCTCGAAATTTATGAAGCAATGCTTGATCTCGTAAACAAGGCCTTTAAAGAATTGCGCTACTAGCTATCAAGTGCGTTCATATAGATTTCGTGAGTTTGCTCCGCCATGCGGCGCCACGAATATTTGCCAACTTGCTTTGTACCGCGTTCAATCATACTGGCGCGTAGCTTATCGTTATGAATAACGCGATCGATAGTCTCAGCCATACTGTGAATATCGGTTGGATTAAAATACTCAGCAGCATCACCAAGGATCTCGGGAAGGCAAGATGCATTACTGCTCACGACTGGTGTACCATACGCCATTGCTTCAAGTGGTGGTAAGCCAAAACCTTCCATAAGTGAAGGGAATACATATGCTCTGGTTTTAGTAAGTAGCCAGTCACGTTGGCTGTCGGGGATAAATCCGGTAAAATGGATATTTTTATAACCGTGTTTCTCATAAAACGCTTTGTTGCGCATCGTGTCTTCATTCATGCGACCCACAAATACGAGGCCAAGCTTTGGATTATCAGCAAGAAGCTCTTGATGCGCTGCCGCAAGTCTACGCAAATTCTTGTAATCGGGCTGCTGGCCAACATACATAATAAACTCATCATATGGCACTTCGTAGGGTTCAAGCTCACCCTTATAGACTTCACCAGCCTCGTAAACGACAGAAATTTTATTGTTGGGTATATGGCTAAACTGCTCATATTCACGCTTCGTATTCTCGCTAATAGCAATGATATGCTCATTTGTGCGAGCAATACGCTTAAATACCCACCGTCCAACCAACTGTTTGATATGAAATACGAGCCAGTTTTTATCACTATTATATGTATTGAGGAGGGTAAGATCATGCATCGTCGTGACATGCCTACCTCTATAAAGCACTGGCTGTTGTGGCATACAAAAATGCACTAAATCTGGTGCAAGTTTATCAAGAAACTTTTTAAAACCGATCTGTTCCGCAAGTGAGTAATTGTCAAAATCAGCCACTTTAACGGAAAAGTTAGGTGCCGTAGGCTTCCAATAATCAATATCCTTGCCACGCAGTAGTACGGAATATTGGTTTGTCGTGTCTATTTGTTGTAAATATTCCAACAGCTTTGCCACATACATACCAGTACCAGAGTTGATAATACGGGCGTCTATTGCAATGTGCATATACTCTTAATATACAGTATTATAGAGTAACCACAAAGGAGGATAACGTTGACTGAATTTGCAAACCACATCCGTACGCTTATTGAAGGACACGGAGACGACAAGATAGAGATGATCGCAGATATCATAGGTTTCGCCACAAAGGCAGGCTACACAGTAGCAGACGTTGATGATACGAAACCATGGGGCGGATTTGTTCGATTTGACTACAAAGATGGCGACCGGTTTATTGCTGAATTCTTCCCCGATGTCAACCCGGTAGAAGCTCGTTTAGGTAATCCTAATGCCGAGCTAAGCCCTAAAATCTTACTCGTAGCTCCCGAGCAACGCTTAAGCTGGCAGGTACACGCTCGCCGCGCCGAACGCTGGAAGTTTCTGAATGATGGCGGTTACCACAAGAGCACCGACCCTGATAACCCGGGTGAAATTATCGAGGCCCATACAGGCGACGAAGTGCAGTTCGAGGCTGGCGAATGCCATCGTTTAGTTGGCGCAAACAATCACTATACACTTGTTGCGGAAATCTGGCAGCACATAGACAAGAATAATCCATCTGATGAAGCGGACATCACACGTCTCCAAGACGATTACAAGCGTTAGTCTTTTTTGAACACCAGCTTGTTATATAGTAGATAGTTCCAAACGAGCGATACTACTGTCGCAATAAGCTTAGCAATCAGTAGGGCGATGTTCTGATCGCTTGTGATTTGCCTTGCCATCGGCATTGTTAGGTTAATAACAATTGTTTGCAGTACCCATAATCCAAATAGTGTGACAATGACGAAAAGCACCATTTCACGTACAACATTTGTATCAGTTGTTTTGAACGTATATTTCTTATTAGCAAAGAAGCTAAAGATAAATGCTGTGCCTGTTGAACAGATATTAGCAAGTTCAACGGGTAGGCCAGCAGACTTCAAAAGAAATAACAAACCGAAGTCGATAACCGTATTAATAACCCCGACAGCACCATATCGTACAACTTGGTGTTGATGGCTATTTTTCAGCTTTTCGGTGAGACTCATGAAGCTCCTCGATAAAATAAAGTGGGCGGTGCTTTGTTTCATTAAAGATACGGCCAATATACTCACCAATAATACCGATACTAAGTAACTGAACACCACCAAGAAACAAGATAACGGCCATAGTCGAGGAATAGCCACCACCGGTCGGTACACCAAAGATAGGGCGAATCAGTAGATAGAGAATATATACGAAGGCAACAACAGACACGATACTGCCAATAACACTCGAAATACGCAGCGGCGCAGTAGTGAAGCTTGTAATACCATCAACGGCGAGGTTAATGAGTTTAGGATAGTTCCATTTCGTTTGTCCTGCAGCGCGCGGGTCACGGTCGTAGAGGATTTCTTTCTTCTTGTACCCTATCCAGCTGTACATACCTTTGGTGTAGCGCTCACTCTCACGGAATTGCTTGAGCGCCTCAATACAGCGGCGATCGAGTAAACGAAAGTCACCAGTATCAACCTGAATGGGGATGCGGGTTGAGCTTTGTAGTATTTTGTAGTACCACTGACTCGTTTTCTTCTTTGCAAAACTTTCACCAGCACGGCTACGACGCTTTGCAAACACATCGTCATAACCCTCTTCCCAATATTTGATCATCTGCGGGATAAGCTCTGGCGGATCTTGTAGATCGGCATCAATAATCACCATTGCGTCGCCGCGCACGTTATCAAACCCAGCAAGCATCGCAGTTTCTTTGCCAAAGTTGCGACTAAAGTTAATGTAGGCAACTCTGCCGTCTTTATCTGCCTGGGCGCGAATAAGTTCATAGGTATTATCGCGACTTCCATCGTTTACAAAGAAGAATTCAAAATCGTATTCTGGGTTGGTATCTGCGAGCGTTTCAAGACGATCAAAGAGAAGACTAAGTACTTCTTCTTCGTTATAGGCTGGGATAAGCAGGGAAATAAGCTTTTTCATAGTTATACACTATTGTACACGGTTTACGAGCTCTGTAATACTGTCTGCGGTAATCGCCCCAGACTTTTCTAGGTATTCAGTCTTAGCGGGCGCGCTTTCTTGGTTATTATTGCCCAGGATTGCTCCAGCATGCCCCATCTGCACGCCAACTGGCGCACTGTGGCCGGCAATGTACGCGTACACAGGCTTGGTCACATGGTCTTTTATGTAATCTGCGGCCGCAAT
>DATIIX010000065.1:0-3492 GCA_035479175.1 Saccharimonadales bacterium (SeqCode)
GACGGCGCTGTTTGGCACCTCGATGTCGGCTCATCACATCCTGGAGGGGGAGCACCTTCCAAGGGTTCGGCTGTTCGCCGATTAAAGTGGTACGCGAGCTGGGTTCAGAACGTCGTGAGACAGTTCGGTTTATATCCGGTATGGACGTCAGGAATTTTGAGAGGATCTACCCCTAGTACGAGAGGACCGGGGCGGACGCACCTCTGGTGTACGGATTGTGGCCCCCTGCTGCATTGTCCGGTAGCTATGTGCGGAATAGATAAGCGCTGAAAGCGTATTAAGCGCGAAACTAACTCCAAGATTAGATTTCTTTATGAGGACACTGAAAGAATATCAGTTTGATAGGTGCAAGGTGGAAGTGCGGTAACGTATGGAGCCAAAGCATACTAATAGTCCCATTGCCTTTTTATGTTCTCTTTACCACTGTTACTGCTTGCAATAACGACGGTAAAGGGATAGACTTAACTAGTAATTGATGTTCATAAAAGAATATCAGACGTCAGTCTTTGACATCACCAAGCCCGTGCATCACGTTACGGACATCGAAATAAGGCTTTTCCCAGGTTGCCTGTATGGAACCTCTGAGGAGCAAAGCCTTATTTCGGTGCCCATGGCGATGAGGAAACACCTGTTCTCATTCCGAACACAGAAGTTAAGCTCATCAGCGGCGATTATACTGCCACAAGTGGGAAACTAGCACGGCGCCGAATTATACAATAACCCCTGGGAATACCAGGGGTTTTGTCTTGTTTGAAATTGTTTAACCAAAATTCTATTTCTTAGCAGATATGCGCGTCGTATACTTATTACTATACAAGTGGGTATAAATAAAAAGAGGTGGTAAAATGAAAATTTCTGTTGAATATGTCGACGCTGAACTAGCTGTTGCTGTTCGTCGGTAGTATTAGAGGGGTAGATTGATATATAAATACATCAATCTTATTAAAACTTGGGTGCGATTACGGAATCTGCGCACCTGGGTCATTGCTCTTGTAGCTATAAGCCTCCTCGTATATATTGTACTTTGGATTATTCCCAGGCCACTCGCATTGTCGTATGCATCTGAGCGTACATGTATTGTGTGGCCTACGTTTTTGCCAGGAGTCCAGAAAACGGTGGACGGTACGAAGTTTTCGGTGTCGACTGAGGGTGGCCTGCAGATAGGGAGCATCCGTTTGCTATCAACGCACACCTGCATAGAGCCAGTAAAAAACTTCAATGCTGGACGTACTATAGTAGCGTTATCTCCGTTTGGGAGCTGGCTATTTCAGCAACGTATAATGGTGGTAACGAGTAACGTTCCTAGTGTTAGTTTGAATACCGATAACCCCATACCGGCTATGCGTACTCTTGAGCTAAAGCTTGATACCCCCGATGTGTTATATACGTATCATGTTCAGGTGGGTAAAGAGATAGCACAGTGTCGGGCGGTTTTAGGTAAGGCGTTATTATCATGTGGCCTAGCCCCGCTTGCGCTCCTACAAGGTAGGCAGTATCAGATTGAGGTGTTACGATCGTTTAGGTCTGAGGCTCCATCAGCTGTTCTCAAGGCGATGATTACGACCCTTACCGCAACTACGATAGTAAATGGATCTGTAGGAGGCGGTGACACGGTCTATGCTAAGCCCATGGAATTTACGTTCACTGCCGATAAGCCTCTGAAGAGCGCGATTGCAATTCTTACACAGGAGGGTGCAGCCAGTGCTATGGGTACAACTACAGTCGTAAAAGGTAAAGTCATCACCATTAAACTTGCTGGTGAGTTACTACGAGAAAAAGCTTACATATTAAAGATTACGAATCTTGAGGCCGCTGATGGAAGTTCGCTGGTTGAGCCATATATCGTGGCATTTCATACTTCAGGTGGCCCAAAAGTCACTAACGTGTCTGTCGGTAGTTCGGGTGTTGCGACAAATGCACATGTTGTCGTTACATTTGACCAGCAATTGTCAGACTCTCAGGATATAAGTAAGCTTGTGGTGATATCAGGAGTTAACGCGCAGATAACAAGAAGTGGCAATCAAATCATATATACATTGAGTGCGGGTTTATGTGTACCATTTACTCTTAGTGTTGCTAAGGGCCTACTAAGTAGCTATGATATTGCCTCTGTCGCGGATTGGTCATATACATCACGCACTATTTGTCATACAACCTTGACGTATGGTTACTCAGTGCATGGTCGAGCCTTGGTCGCATATGCATTTGGTACAGGAGGTCCGGTTACTATGTATGTTGGTGCAATTCATGGCAATGAGCCAAGTTCAAGTGGACTTATGCGAGCCTGGACGGATGATTTAGAAGCAAATCCGAGTTTGTATAGTGGCAAGAGGGTAGTTGTTGTTCCGACTATTAACCCTGATGGAGTAGCTGCAAATACTCGGACGAATGCTCATGGGGTTAATTTGAATCGCAACTTCCCAACAGATGGGTGGGTGAAGGATATTAATGATACGGATGGATATCATGCAGGGGGAGGGGGCTCTGAGCCACTTTCGGAGCCCGAGGCGCGGGCACTTGCAAGTCTTACTACTAGTTGGCAGCCACGATTGCTCTTATCGTTTCATGCAGTGGGGAGTTTGGTGATGGGAGACCCAGGCGGATACTCTGTAGGCTATGCAGCTAAATACGCATCTATGGTTGGCTATAGCGATACAACGTATAGCCTAAACGGAGGGTTTGATTATAATATTACCGGCGCATATGAAGATTGGACGGCCTCAAAACAAGGTATTCCAAGTATGGTAATTGAGCTCGGCAGTTATGGGTACTATAGCTTTTCACACCATCAAGCAGCGCTGCGTGCCATGCTGAATTAAAACTGTCCACCTCTGGTGGCTAGAAGAGATTGACTCGGCTGAGTAACCCAAAGCTGCATAGAATAGAAAAGCATAGCATTCCTAATAAAATAACCCGTCTCGCAGGCGGGTTATTTTTTGCTTTCTCACGTCTCGCAGGCGTGAGAACCTTTTTGTGGTGAATCTCGTAGTTTTTCGAGGTTCAAACAGGTGCATATCTATAATATCGCACAGCATGCATAAGAGCAATACTTTTTATACCATAATTACTTTGCTTGTAACCATTGACACTTTGAATTGTTTGTGCTAATATAGACTTATACACATCTCAGATGTGAGGTATAAGCGAGGGTTTCGAACCATCTACCGCAGGTAGGAGGGCGGAACCCTTTTAATTTGCTCGGTATATTCCCGGGCGAGGAGAACCTACAAATGGCAGGTACAAAAGCTGGCGGCCTTAAGGCTGCACAAAAGAACTTAGCTAAGGATCCTAATTTTTACGCTAAAATTGGCGCGAAGGGCGGTAGTAATGGTCACACAGGCGGATTTGCTGCTAACCCAGATCTTGCACGTGTTGCAGGTGCTAAGGGTGGCCGTATCTCACGTCGCACTAAGAAGGCTGACGACAGTCAGGCTGTACAAGCTACTCCAGTTGCAGAGTAGTCAAACCGTATAAAAGTCTGAAAAACATCTC
>DATIIX010000066.1:0-2697 GCA_035479175.1 Saccharimonadales bacterium (SeqCode)
TGAAATTAAAAATGCGGTAGCAGAAGGAACAATTGTCAGCGTGCCATATAACGAGGCGCATGTTAGCGAAGCCAGCCTCGATTTTACGCTGGGCTACTACTTTTATAAACAAGAGGTACGTGAAGACAATCGCGTGTATAATCCGTTCGATGCTGGTGATGTCGCACAGTATTTTAAAGGTCCACTCCAAGCGATTCCGCACAAGGAATGGTGCGACCAATATGGTTACAAACCATTTGACAACATTCCAATGGACCACCCGATCATCGTGCTACGTCCTGGTGAGCGCATTTTAGCGCACACACATGAATTTATGGGTATCCGTGCACATGGTGGAGCTGCCGAAGTCCGCGCGCGTAGCAGCTGGGGTCGCAACGGCGTAGCAGTTTGTTTTGACGCAGGCTGGGTAGACCCGGGCTATATCAACCGCATTACACTCGAAATCTACAATCTCAACAAATACGAATCTGTTGTGCTGCCAGTAGGCGAACGTATGGGTCAGCTGGTGTTTCACAAAACCGGCAAAGTAGATGGCGACTATAGCCACGGCCGGGAAGGCATGAGTGGTAAATATCAGACCACCGATGATCTTGATAAGCTCATTGCCAACTGGCGCCCAAGCGATATGCTACCACGCAATCACAAAGACAAGCGCGTCAAGCCGCTTACTATCAAAGGCCTGTCAGAAGGGATATTGTAGACAGCCATTATGAGTAAACGAGGACGTTTTTTTGCCATTGAGGGTGGCGATGGGTCAGGTAAAGGTACACAGACTTCAGTTCTTGCCGAGGCATTACGCGCAGCTGGCCGCGACGTGTATCAGTTAAGCTTTCCGCGCTACGGAACACACTCTGCTGCAATCGTTGAAAAATATCTGCGCGGTGAATTCGGCGAAGCGAACGATGTAGCGGCAGAGCTCGCCAGCGCCGCCTTTGCGCTAGATCGCGTCGCCGCCAAACCAGAGTTAGATGAGTGGCTCGATAACCATACCGATGGCATCGCGCTCGCTGATCGCTACGTATTATCTAATATGGCACACCAAGGCACTAAAATTCCAGATCAAGACAAACGCTTTGCGTTCTACAAAGATATCCTCGATCTTGAATTCGGCGATCTGCGACTACCACGACCTGATAAAAATGTCATATTGCTTGTGCCGCCTGACATCGCTCAGGAAAATGTCGACAAAAAAGCAGCAAGAAGCTACACGACAGCCAAACGTGACATCCATGAAAAAGACAGCAGCCACCTGACGCTCGCCAATCGCAACTACCGCGAAATTGCCGAGTTATTCCCTGAATTTGCCGTAGCTATTGAAGCATACGACCCTAAGGCTGAACAAATGCGCCCGATCGAGGATATCCAGACTGAAATACGCCGTATATTTAACCTGTGATTTGACTTATTTAACCTTGGGTTGTATAATATGAACTAATGGAGCATCGCACAGACAAGAGGGATGCTCACAAAAGTGAGCATGTTCTTTCGGGCGTGACATTAGTCGATATGCCCGTGTCTATTCATGATACCTACCAAGTCTTCTGGTCAGCCAGTGGACTAAGTCGGGCCGAAATAGCAGCACATGAACATGAGCTCGGCCTTACTACAATGCTGCTCGCCGACTTTTGCGAAGAATATGTTTCGCCAAGTGGTTACACCGCAGCGATGCTTTCTCCTATCCTTGAGGCTGCAACTAGCGAAACTACTCATGCACAAGCTTACGAAGCGCTGCGTGCATATGCAAACAACACAAGCGAATCTGAAGGTGAAAAGCGATATGTTATCGGCCTTGCAAGTGATCGTCCCATCATTGCCGACTTTTGGAGTAGCAATGTTGCAGACCAATATACAGCAGATCCTGAGCTGCAATACCTGCTACAAAGCAACCAGACAACCAATGTATCAATCGACCAGTGGAGTAAACACGCACGATCAATCGAGCCTAAATATATCAATGAGTTAGCATCATCGGTCAACATAGAATCCCTCATCATCAAAGCAGCCGAACTACTTGCACAGCTCGACCCGTCAACCGCAACAAACGACAATCAAACACTGAGCCGTATACATCAGGCGGAGGCGCTCCTTGCTCCACTCTGTGAAATTATTGGTTTCGATGCGCTCGCGATGGCACTTCATAGCCATGTACACGTGCTACGTGCTCTATTCACCGGGAATATTGCCCCGTTGCAACGAGCACAAGAAATCATTGCCGAGCGCGGTGATAAGGAACAGGTAGACAGTGATGTGCAACAGCTTTTCAGCGTAGTATTTGGCGAAAACATCCACGAGCAAATTATTAAGCACGGCGCCGAACACGGTATTATGATGGGTGAAGGCTTTTGTACGAGCGAGTGCCTACGCGTAAATTGGCGGTTAAAATCTCTCGGTTCGCTAACTAAAAAACTTAACGCTCTCCCACCAGAGAGGTTACCACTTGATATTCTCGGAGTAACAGTCACCACACCGGATGTGCCGCAAATCGCGTCACGGCTCAAGAGTATTCTAGAACGCTCACGCAACGATGGGCGGATCACATTAACACCTACAGCAGAACGCACTGCAGCCATCCATATCAAGGGTCCAAATGAATATATCGAGATAATTCGAGAAGGACTTGGATTTGAAAGCCTCGCTGCTATGCGCGAAGTTGCCGATGTTATCGAAGTTGATGAGGGCGCACATCGAGTGTGTAAG
>DATIIX010000067.1:0-6136 GCA_035479175.1 Saccharimonadales bacterium (SeqCode)
GCAATCACTCGTACTGCTTATGTATACTAAGAGCTAGTATGAATATATTAAAAGGGTTGGGCGACTTCTTTGCACTCGATATTGGCACTAATGCTATTCGGGTTGTTCAACTCAAAAAGGCTGGGGCGGGGTATGCGCTGGAACATTACGGGTATGCGCCTATTGATAGCAAGCTAACTGGCAGCGATTCTGAAGAGGCTCGACGTAAGGTCGGTGAAGTTATTATGACTGCAGTTGGACAGAGTGGTATTAAATCGAAGAATGTTGTGATTGGCCTGCCATCAAGCAAGACATTCACCACAATTATTGATGTGCCCATGGTGAGCGAAGCAGAACTTAAGGCGACGATGAAGTACCAGATTGATCAGTACATCCCTATGTCTGTTGATGACGCAAAAGTAGACTGGGCTTTGCTTGGCAATTCGCTTCGTGCACAGAATCAGCAGGAAGTGCTTCTCTCAAGCGTCGCGCGTCAGTATAGTGAAGATAGACTTGAACTCGTTGAGGCCCTTGGATTTAATGTGATTGCGGCTGAGCCTGATCCTATTGCAATGGTGCGTGCATTGAGTGTGACTGGGGCAACGGGGGCCGTATTGCAGCTTGATATGGGTGAAAACTCAACGGATATCGCGATTGTATACGGTGATACGCCACGCCTTGTGCGTACTATTCCAACTGGTGTTGGGTCACTTGTAAAGTCAACGGTTACGAATCTGAACGTTCAAGAAGATCAGGCGCGTCAGTTTATTCTCAAATTTGGACTTGCCCCGGACCGTCTTGAAGGACAAGTGCTTCGCGCGCTTGAATCGGTGCTCGATAACTTTGCTGCCGAAGTTGTAAAGTCAATTAAGTTCTTTGAGACACGCTATCCAAGTATTGCCGTAGGTGGTGTGATTGTAACTGGATTTGCTGCAACGATCCCTCAGTTCGATCAATATCTTGCTGGCAAGGTTGGCAAGGGTGTGCAGCTCGGTAACCCTTGGCAAGGTATTCAGATGGCTGAAGCTGACCAGCGACAGCCTGCAGCTGTGGCTATGGAATTTTCGACAGTAATTGGTCTAGCTAAGCGAGGGGTTGAGCAGTGATTCAGATTAACCTCGTTCCTGACGTTAAACAGGAAATGCTCCACGCTCAGCGTATGCGCAATGTTGCAATCTCGCTTTCGATTGTAATTGGACTTGTTGCGGTTGGTATTGTTGTGGCACTTGCATTGATCCTTGGTGGTCAGGTGGCGGTACAGAAGATTGAGGAGGGCCAGATTACTAGTGGGTATAGTAAACTCTCTTCGGTGTCAGATCTTGATAGTGCACTGACGATTCAAAATCAGCTTGGTACAATTTCGAGCCAAAATGACAAGCGTACGGTTGATTCGCGACTCTTGGATGTACTTGCAGCGATTAATCCGCCCGCGCCAAACGATGTGAAACTTTCTAAGGTAACTCTCGATCCGACGCAGAATACGGTTACTCTTGAAGGCTCAGCGGTGGGAGGCTATCCTGCAACGGACGTATTTAGAAAGACTATCTTAAATACGAAGATTACCGCGAAGCAGCAGGGTAACGATAATGCAGCAGAAACTCACCTCACCTCAAATGTTACATTGCAGGATACAAGCTACGGAGAAGACGCTACAGGCGCAAAGGTAGTACGTTTTACGATTATCTTTACCTATCCAAACGGACTTTTCGATAACCGTATGAGCGATGTAAAGATTAGTACGCCGAGCGCCCGTGTGGATGTCACTGACTCAAAAACCTTGATTCCGGATAGTATGTTTAGTCAGGCCGCAACAGATTTGAAGGAGAACAAATAATGGCATCTCAAATGGTAAGCCCGAAGCGTCGAGCTATTGCAGATTCAAGTCGTACGATGTTTATATGGGTAGCGGGCATGTCGGCAATTGTTGGTATTTGTGTGGTTGTAGCTATCTTCTTGGTGCAACAGATTATGTTTAAGGTGAAGGTTGTTGGGGCAATGACCGAAACTGTGAATACACTGAATTATAACAATAAAGTCGCCAAAGACCTTACTAGCAATGTTGTGGTGTTACAGACAAACTCGGCGCTTAATTCCGTGAAAGCAAATGGCGATGAGAATGCGTTGCAGGTTCCACTTGATGCACTCCCAGCAGAGCGCAACTCGCTCGCTCTTGGTGCATCCCTTCAGCAGGTGTTACTTGCGGGAGTGGACGGACTTTCTATTGATTCGCTATCTGTTGATACAGTTGATTCGAATGCAAATACTAATATCGCCGATACCAGTGCAACGGCTGATAATACGATTTCGTTACAGATGCAGATTTCATCGAGTAATGTAAATACCATTAAAAGCACCCTCACACGACTAGAGAACTCGATTAGGGTCATTGATATTGATAGCTTTATCTTGGAGCGAAGCGATACTACATACCAGGCGACAATTACTGCACACGCCTACTATCAACCGGGTATTAAATTACAACTACAGTCGAAGTCAATTATGCCGGGAGGTAAATAATGAAGAAGAGCGATATAGCAATGGTTGCGCTTATCGCGAGCGTGTCAGTAATGATTTCGTTTGTGATCGCTAATCAGATCTCATTCCTAAAACCGCCTCAAAAGGGTGAGGATGTGAAAACAATTGAGAAGATTAATCCAGATGTTACTGCACCAGACACTAAAGTTTTTAGGGCTGATGCAATTAACCCAACGGTTCAAACAGTAATTGGCGGTGGTCAGTCTGCGCAATAGTAGGAGTTTACTATGGCCCTGATGACTGATGATATCCAACAGAAACTGATTACACTTCTCCAAGAAGAGGGGCTGGTTAGTGCTGAGACTATCAGGATGGCAACCGAACGCTCTACAAAAGAGAATAAGCCACTTCTTGCTATGCTTGCGGCTGATGGAACGATTGATAATGAACTCCTTACGCACGGTATCGCTCAAGTATCAGGTGTGCCATATGTGAATCTTACAAACACAATCGTAGACCAATCGATTTTATCACTTTTACCATCTGATATTGCGGAGCGATTTATGGCTGTGCCGCTTGCTGAGGTACAAAACCGCCTTGCGGTTGCGATGATTGATGCAAATAACGTGCAGGCAGTGGATTATCTGGCAAATCGCATCCAGCGCCCACTTAAGGTGTTCATGGCGTCGGAGGCGGGTGTTCGTCATGTCCTTGACCAGTACAAAACCGACCTTTCTAGCGTTGATGTTGCGGCGCGTGCTTCACAGGAAGACGCAAAAACTGAGAGCAGTGACATTAAGACGATTGTTCAGGATTCGCCGATTAGCCGAGCGCTTAGTACCATTTTAGAATATGCGGTGAAGGCGAGAGCGAGTGACATTCATATTGAGCCACTTGAGAAGGCGCTCAAGATTCGTTGCCGCGTTGATGGTGTGCTCCGTGAGGTGATGCAACTTCCGAAAAGTATTGAGCCAGCACTCGTAAGCCGTATTAAGATCTTGTCGAATCTAAAGATTGACGAGCACCGCATTCCGCAAGATGGTCAATTTACGGTAAAGGTTGGCAATAAAGAAGTGGACCTTCGTATTGCTATTAGCCCAGTGGTATGGGGCGAGCAAGTCGTGATCCGTTTGCTTGATAAGACAGGTAATTCATTTGATCTTGAGCAAATGGGGTATGCAGGTCGTGCTCTTCGTGCTATTCGTAAAGGCATTAAGCGACCAAATGGTATGATTCTTACGAGTGGCCCGACTGGTAGTGGTAAGTCGACCAGTCTGTACGCGCTTATCAAAGAGATAAAAGACGATACTGTGAATATTGTGACACTCGAAGATCCAGTTGAGTACAAAATGGACGGCGTGAATCAGATTCAGGTGAATGCTGAGGTTGGCCTTACCTTTGCTTCGGGGCTTCGTTCAATTCTACGCCAAGACCCAGACGTTGTGATGGTAGGTGAGATTCGTGATGGTGAGACCGCCAGTCTGGCGGTTCAGGCAGCACTTACAGGACACCTTGTGTTTAGTACGCTTCACACAAATTCATCAGCTGGTGTGTTGCCACGACTACTTGATATGGAAATTGAGCCCTTCTTGATTGCAAGTACAGTGAACACAATTATCGGCCAGCGTCTGGTTCGTCGTGTTGCTGTAAAGCGTGACGCGTATTGGTCAAGCCCGCTTGAAACGAAGAGCATCCTCGATAATGTAGGGCATTTATTGCCAAAAACAAAAGAGGAGGTAGCACAAGTTTCAGCCGATCTTGGATATAAAGACTTGCCACTTGCTAACCAAACCGCTTATACTTTGGTGAAGGGACATGATACGCCTGCTTCGCCACGTGGCTACTCGGGTCGTGCTGGAGTCTATGAGGTATTGGATGTCACTGAAGAGATCCGCGAGCTTATTGTGAAGCGTACCACGAGTGGTGAGATTCAGAGAAAGGCAGTTGAGCAGGGTATGATTACTATGCGACAGGACGGCTATCTCAAGGCTTTACAGGGCCTTACGACACTTGAAGAAGTTAACCGAGTAACGTCAGATACGGCATAAAGGGGAAGGTAATGGAAACACAGAATAATTTACGGATTGAGGTACTACTAGAAGAGGTCGTGAAGAAGCGAGCCTCCGACCTTCATATCCAGGTGGGTTTGCCTCCTATGCTGCGTGTGGATGGCTCACTGACGCCGATTGCTGGATTTAATCCTCTTGATGAACAGCAAGTTGAAGCGCTCGTCTTTGCTATCTTAGATCAAGATCAGCAACAGATTCTTATGAAAGATAAAGAATTCGACTTTAGCTTCGCCTTTGGTACACTTGGTCGTTTCCGCGTGAATGCATTTCACGAGCGTGGTAATCTTGCAGCGGCACTCCGTTTGATTCCAAATGAGATTAAATCTGTTACCGAACTTGGTATGCCGCCAATTGTTATGACATTTGCTGAATATCCACGCGGACTTGTACTTGTAACTGGCCCGACGGGCAGTGGTAAGTCGACGACACTTGCGGCACTTGTTGATAAAATTAACACCGAAAAATCTCAGCACATTATTACGATTGAAGATCCAATTGAGTTTACTCACAAATCAAAGCGCTCGGTCGTCGTACAACGAGAGGTGCATTATGACACTTATTCATTCTCTGCCGCACTTCGTTCGAGTTTGCGCCAAGACCCGGATGTTGTGCTTATCGGTGAGATGCGCGATCTTGAGACGATTAGCGCAGCAATCACTATTGCCGAGACTGGCCACTTGGTGTTTGCAACACTTCATACGAACTCTGCCGCTCAGAGTATCGATCGTATGATTGACGTATTCCCACCTCACCAGCAGCCGCAGATTCGCTCACAGTTGGCAAATATTCTGATGGCGATCTGTAGCCAGCGTCTTATACCGGCAATTGGTGGCGGACGAGTGGTTGCCGCTGAGATTTTGATTGCTAACCCTGCGGTTCGCAACGTGATTCGCGAAGGTAAGAGCCACCAGCTTGACGCTATTATCCAGACGGGGGCCGATCAGGGCATGCAGACGATGGATCGAACACTCGTGAGCTTAGTGCAGAGCGGTACTATTACCTACGATAGCGCACGAGAGTTTGCTGTTGATCTTACGGAATTCGAAAGGCTAATGCGAGGATAATATAGGTGAGAAAGTTCAACTATCAGGCACGGGACAAGTCGAGTAACGAGGTTATTAGTTCGATGGTTCAGGCCGACAGTGAAACGGCAGCTGCAAAGTTGCTGATTGAGCAGGGCTTGATGCCATTGAATATATCGGAGATCGACGAAGACGGCTCGCTCTTTGCTAAAATCGCTAACCGAGTTACTGTAAAAGATAAGATTGTCTTTTTACGCCAACTTGCAACCTTGATTGGTGCCGGCTTGCCACTTGCACAGAGTCTGCGTACGGTACTTGAGCAGACCGAGAATAAAAAAATGCAACGTGTTGTCGAAGAAATCATTGGCGAAGTTGAGGGCGGACATACACTTTCTGATGCATTTGGCAAGCATCCAGAAGTATTTGATAAGATCGTGATTGCACTTGTGTCAGCCGGTGAAGCCTCTGGTACGCTTGATGACGCGCTCAAGCGTGTTGCAGCGCAAAAAGAGAAAGATGCTGCAATGATGAGCAAAATCCGTGGTGCAATGATTTACCCTGCAATTGTGCTGGTAGTGATCATGGGCGTGA
>DATIIX010000068.1:0-2879 GCA_035479175.1 Saccharimonadales bacterium (SeqCode)
CGCGCGTGATTGAGACATTTGAAGGGCAGCCTGTTGCTGTGGGTGCGCAGAGCGCTGAGGCTAATTTACTTGATCGTAACATTGATGTTTTAGTGAAGGATGTGCCCGAGTTGCTTGAATTCCTTGGCAGGTCTTTGCGCGCAGTGCGTCGTTCGCATGCAAAGCATATTCAGATTCCAGAATGGCATAAGAACATTCGTGTTGAGCCTCATGCGACAAGCAGGCCGTTACATTTTGGTGCACAAGGCTTCTTGCCCGCCCTTCTTGATCGCCAGAAGCCAATACTAACAGTACAGGTTGAACGTCAACGAGCAGATGTCGGCAAAGTGGGTGGCACTGAGCAGTTAATGGCTCGTTACAAAGAAATGACGTCGGGCGCGCATCGCCTTGATGCTGAGTTTATTATGCACGAAGCCTTTGATAGTGTCGTGCCGCTTTACAATGTGGCGCAATTTGAAGAGTTGAAGAAATATCCAAATATTATCGCAGGGATTGCATCGATTGCAGAGCAGTCGTTTATGGTGATTAGTGATCAACCATCGTATAGAGTGTTTTCAGATACGTATGTTAGCAAACACGCGCCAAATCCAGGACCTGAGGATTTTGAATACACTACGCGCATGATTGAAGCGGCAGAGCGGTGGAAACTTCCACTTGTATTTATGACCGACACACTGGGCGCATTGCCCACTCTTGCAGCCGAACGACGTGGCCAGTCGCGCGCAATCGCTAGGGCAATTACTGCAGCGAGCTCGCATCCCTACCCGGTGATTTCGGTTATTACGGGTGCACTTGGTAGTGGCGGCGGCCTTGCTACGACGCCATTTGGCCGCCATACGGTAATGCTCGATAGTGCACTGGCCTTTGTTTCTGAGCCGCGCTCAATGGCTTCGATTTTGTACAGCACGGCCAACCCTACGGAGGATCAGGTTTCCATGACGCTAGCAACGGTTCGTGCATCAGCTGAGGATTTACGATCTCAGGGGCTTGTTGACATGATTGTTACGGATAGTGATAACCCGTATCAAACGGTCGTAGACATACGCAAGGCAATTATCGAAGGTTTTGAAAAGCAACAAGGTAAATCACCGCGCCAGCTTCGTGCTGATGCGGATAAGAGACTTGCGACAAAAATGACCGCAGAAGGTCGCCGCTAGTAAGGTTTACTGCAAAAAATAACACCCTGCGATTTGCAGGGTGTTATTTTACATTTGAATGTAGTCGTTTTAGGTTGTAATGAACTTAGGCTACTTCTACGGTAGCGCCAGCCTCTTCAAGGGCTTTCTTTGCAGCCTCAGCGTCGTCCTTAGATACCTTCTCCTTGACTGGAGCTGGGGCACCGTCAACGATAGCCTTAGCTTCGCCAAGACCAAGACCAGTGAGTTCCTTCACAGCCTTGATCACAGCAACTTTTTGAGAACCTGCGTCCTTAAGGGTTACAGTAAACTCAGTCTTTTCGTCAGCAGCGTCGGCAGGGCTGGCTGCAGGACCAGCAACTGCAACTGCAGCAGCAGCTGGCTCGATGCCGTATTCGTCTTTAAGGACGTTTTTAAGTTCGTTAACTTCAAGTACAGTAAGCTTTACAAGCTCTTCTGCAAGTTTCTTTACGTCTGCCATGGGTAATTTCCTTTCAATACCGGCCTGCATATTGCGCACATTTTGGACGCCCTGTTCCGTGCTTCCTAGATAGTACGATACGTACAATCTATGTCAGCTACTCACAGGTGATCCCAAACTGTACTGCAATCTGCAACTCTGGTAGTTGGTAGATTCTAGTTTGTAATGATAGATGCGTAGTTTCCTACGCGGATGCTTTGGTTGTTAGGCTGTAGCCTTTTCGCTCACACCATCCAAAAGCGCGTGCAAATTGCCTGATAGCGCGTTGGTTGTGTCGTGAACTGGTGAAAGCAGTTGAGCAACCACTTCGGCAATAAGTTGCTGCTTGCTTGGAAGACTAGCAAGTGCAGTTACGTCTGCAGTGTTTTGCGTTAAACCTTCACCGCTAAAACCAGCGACGAGCTCGAGACCCGGGTGGGTCTTTCCAAACGTATCAAGTACCTTTGCAGGAGCCACTTCGTCAGTGTCGCTGAATGCATAGAGCAACTGACCTACAAGTGCTGATGAATCAGCTTCTTTGTAAGTCTTGTTGTCAGTCATTGCCACGCGAACGAGGCGGTTCTTTACAACCTTGATGGTTACGTCTGCTTCACGAGCTCCACGGCGAAGCTCTTGGAGCTCTGCAACGGTCAGCCCTTGGTATTTCGCAACGGCTGTTGCTTTTGCGCTCGAGAATAGCTCGCTAAGTTCATTTACCAAAGCTTGTTTCTTATCTTTGCTGATAGCCATAGATAAAAACCTCACTTTTTAGCTAAATTTTGTAATATAACGACCACATTGTTAATGTTCGACACCACTTACTTGATAGGCGGACCCAAAAAATCTTTGATTCACTATCAAAGACTGTAGGAAAAGAATGTAATTCCCTCGGTGGCATGATTAAGTGAATTTCACCGCCACTGTCTTTGGTAATGTCTGCTAGTATTATAGCAGATAGAGGTAGATACTACAAGTAGCACTAGGTGACAGATGAGACAGCGGCAACGGGTGTTGTGAGTTCTTTGTAAAGCGAGTCGGCGCGAGCCAGGCCACCGCTTGTGAGTTGATCGTAGCTAGTGGCACCGAGGTGTTTTTTTCGAGCATGGATAAGTGCGAGGTCCTGTGCGTAATTCTCTCTATCAATAGAGTTAGCACTTATTCCGAGGTATTTGACTAGTTTGTATAGCGTATGTGCCGCTTTGCCGATGCGGTTTTCAATGCGATCATCTTTGGTGGTAATCTGAATTTCTGTACGCAGATCAGGTCCTACCTGCCCGTCTTGT
>DATIIX010000069.1:0-4415 GCA_035479175.1 Saccharimonadales bacterium (SeqCode)
AGAGCGTCGCAAAGAAATACAGAAACTTGAGAACCGTCTCGCTGACCGCGAGTCGAATCTCGATAAAAAGCTTGATGAACTTGACAAGCGTGCCGAGAAGCTACGTAAAGAAGAAACCGAAGTCGAAACTCTGAAGGGCGAAATCCGCGAAATCCGCGGTCGCCAGCAAGAGAAACTTGAAAAGATCGCTGGCCTCAAAAAGAAAGACGCTGCGGATAAGCTAATGCAGATGACCGAGCGTGACATCAAAGATGACCTCACTGGGCTCGTAAGTAAACTGCAAAAAGAAGCCGTTGATGACGCCGAAGAACGCGCGCAGCTAGTGATTGTGGGCGCAATGGAGCGCATGGCGAGCGAAGTTACAGCCGAGCGAACAGTAACGGCTGTGAAATTGACTGACGATGAAATGAAGGGTCGTATTATTGGTAAAGAAGGTCGAAACATCCAGGCGATGCAGCGTGCAACTGGCGTCGACTTCTTAGTTGACGACACTCCTGGAATGGTAGTCTTGAGCTCGTTTGATCCTATCCGTCGTCAAGTAGCGCGCATTGGTCTTGAAATGCTCATGAAAGACGGCCGTATTCACCCGGGTCGTATAGAGGAAGTATTTGCAAAAGCTGAAAAGCAAATCGAAAAAGACGTTATTCGCGCAGGTGAAGATGCCGCACGCGAAGTTGGTGTAACAGGGATTCCAAAAGAGCTTTTGCAACTGCTTGGCGAACTTAAGTACCGCACAAGTTACGGCCAAAATGTCCTCATGCACAGCACCGAAATGGCACATATGGCAGGACTTATCGCCGATGAGATTGGCGCAAATGTACGCGTTACTAAAACCGCAACGCTACTGCACGATATTGGCAAGGCAGTCACACACAAAGTAGAAGGTAAACATCACCACATAGGTGCTGAGCTTGCACGTAAAGCTGGTATGCCAGATGAAATCGTACATGCGATCGAGGCTCACCATGATGACATCGAAGCAACAACGCCTGAAGCCCTCGTCGTACGTGTCTGTGATGCAATCAGTGCGGCTCGTCCTGGCGCTCGCAATATCAGCGCCGAGAATTTCGCAGAACGCATGCGTGATCTAGAAAACATCGCGATCGGGTTCAAGGGCATCGATAAGGCGTACGCGATTAGCGCTGGCCGCGAAGTCCGCGTAATTGTGAAGCCAGAAAATGTCGATGACCTCTCAGCCATCAAGCTCGCACGCGATATCGCAAATAAGATCGAAAGCACGATGCAATATCCTGGCACTATTAAGGTGAATGTAATTCGTGAGACCCGGGCGGTAGAATTTGCAAAATAATGAGCGACTACAGTAGTAACGAATTCTCGAGTTGGCTGGCGCGTCTTGAAAAACGTGCCTCCAGCGCGGGTGTTGCTCTGTATGATGCAAACGAGCGTGTCTTAATCGTGAAGGCACACTATAAAAAGTATTGGTCATTTCCTGGCGGTATCATTGATTCTGGTGAAACGCCTCGACAGGCGGCGATTCGCGAAACACATGAAGAGGTAGGACTGTCAGTGAATATCGATAAGCTTGTTTTTCGGCTCGTCGTAAACAGGGCTAGTAGTATCGCACAGACCTATCAATTCGTTTTTGAAAGCCGAGTTGACGCGAGTGTGCTCGGCCATGTGTTGATTGACAATAAAGAAATTGAGTCCTATGCTCTTGTGTCTCGTGAAGATATTCTTCATGGTAATAGGGTTTGCTCAACATCAGTCATTGAATGGGCAAAAGGTACGCTCGGATACCTCGAGCAAGACTTTAACTAAATTTAGTTGGTTTGCTGGCTGCCATTCAGAGCGACCTTGCCCATTGGCTCGGCAATAATCACGACACGCCCCGTAGCAGAACCAGTGATATCGCAACTATATAATGTTAACTCTGGCGTCTCTGACGGCGCCTCAATCTCTACTTGGTTTGGTGTGACATTAAAGATTTTACTAATGTTATATCCGTAACGCGTACCCGAATAGTCAATAATAATTTTATCCCCAATGGCTAGTTTGTCGATATTATAAAACGGCGATTTCTCAACCGTAGCCCATGGTGTTGGCTGAATTGTTAATCGGTGTGCGGCAATAATAAAGTTGCCGCCTTTTTCAGGGTTGCCTCGATCCGGATAGCGCCACTCGGCACCTGCGTTAAGCGCTGCAGTACCCGTGCCATAGAGAATATTCACGCCAATTTTTGGGATAACGATTCGATCATCTTTCATAGCTGGCGCTGGGAGTTTTTTGACATCGATTGATGTATGCGAAACCATAGGCGCAATAGCTGGTGCAAATACGAGCGATAAGATATATAGACCCATAAGCAGCGCTACCACAGCAAAAATGGCTAGTGTCGTAGATATATAAGTGCGTCGTTTAGTGCGTGTTTCAATAAGCAGCATAAGCAATATAACGTATACTATTCTACCATAGTCGACGGGTGTCTACTTTGGCAAAGAACCCAATCATCTGTTGAACCGCGAAATAAATAATGCTCCAACCAGCACAATAAAGTCCGATAGTCCACACAACGGGGACGGTAAGTGGATCCGATGGCACCACCCAACTGAGCCCAATGACCGGAAGGATAATAAATGTAAGTTTTGCAAGAAGAATAATACGATAGGACAGTGCGCGGCGTTTCTTTTGTGGTAGCACCTTATGTTTAGTAACAATAGGCAGAATTGCATCTGCAGTTTGATGAGTAAGTCGCGCGCCACGTTTACCTATTTGCTTCGGTAGTCGTGTGATAACAACGGCGGTAGCAATAAGTACAAATGCGCTTATTGTAATGGCAGCAACTGTCGTAATTGGCGATTCCGTTACAGCATTATGTGTAGGGTGAAATGGCTCGGCGGGAGCATCGGGAAGCAAAAAACTGTGGTTCACTGTAAGAAGCGGATAGCAAAGAAGCAACAGTACCCAGGTCCACTGGAGTAAGACTGAAAAATAGCCAAGTGTCCCAAAAACATTGGCGATTGTTTTAGGTGTTTGGCGCTTAGTCTTATGCGCGGTGTTCATGCTTTTATGGTAACAGATATTAAAAGGAAATGAACAACTCTTATATTAATTTTTCCTAAATATAAGCAATATGATTGCTGACTTTGCAGCATTTTTCATGTCCATACTTACTATAGCGTATCCATGACTCATCATGAAAAGAAGTACCGTTTATGATACTCCTTTCCATGTGCGATATCGTCTATCTTGTGAAACTATCGTATATTTACTGAGTCGGCTTTTACGTATCCAACGCGATTACCAATTTGAATTTCTAGGTAGTTCGTAGCTCCATGGAAAACCGTGTGGTCGTATGGGAACGAACTATCGCTAGCCCATGCATAAAAGTGATCTGTCGGTACTTCTTCAATAAGCTTATAGCGTTGACCGGCAGCTACAGTGTAGACTAATGGTGTTGGCGTGGGGATGTACCACGAAGCAGGAGGGGTGGCAAGCAGATCTGTTGGATATTCTGACCGTTCCGGAATAGCGCGGCCATATACGGCTGCTCCCGAGTCAGATTTTGGGGTTACATATTCACCCGATGCCGGGAATGCTGTCGGCGCTTTCCATGGACTATAGAACCAGCCTGTACGTCCATTGACCCATACTTCGTACCAAATGCCATGGTTATCAATCTTCTGATCGGCAACGGCGAATGTTTGACCATAAAACAGCCGCGCGGCATTATTATTTATGTCTGTGCTTCCCTGCCCAATGACCGGGTCGGTGAAAAATGCTGCGTCTTCGTTCGGTTCGGCGCGTAAGTAAATGAAACTGTCAGCATGCGCGCCTGAAGGTACACAGGACTGTGTATTTGTTGTGCAGCCAGTTACCGTCAGCTTGTTAAGTGGCCACACGGGAGCGATCGTTACCATGTTACTTTTGTGCCGCAAGTTACTGGTCGGCAGAACCGGTGCACCAATCATTGCCATATAATTCTGCCAATTCCAGTAAGGGCCTGGATCGGTGTGCATACTAGCGATGCCGTCCGTGGTTGTTGCCGGTACGTTATCATGGCCAATAATGTGTTCGCGGTCGCGAAGGATGTCGTACTTATCTGTTAAGTATTTCACAAGCTGCGCACTGGCATGATACATTGCTGGCGTGTAATCCGTACTGCCAGTCGCGGCGTGGCCGATGTGCTCAATGCCGATACTATGCATGTTGACTGACCAATTACCCGCATGCCACGCGATATTTTTGTCCTGTACCATCTGATAGATCGTACCATCCGTGTCTACAACATAGTGAACCGAAGCATAAAATGTCGGATCTTGGAACGCACTAAGGACGCTCTGCAAATCGCCTTCGGTGTCGTGAATGACCACAGAGTTTATTGCCATATCTTTCGGACGATTTGTAATATCGTAATTGCCATAGTCCTCGACGTTACCATTATTTGCCATATATGC
>DATIIX010000070.1:0-3789 GCA_035479175.1 Saccharimonadales bacterium (SeqCode)
TTGCGTTTGGCCGACCAATATCAGCTGTACATTTCTCAAGTGTTTGAAAAGGCAAACCAAGTTGTGTCATTAGGTATTCTTGGATCGCCACCATAAACAAATGTTCATTTAATGATGTCTCCGCGGTCGAGAAGCTCTCCATTTCAAGCTTATTAAACTGGTGAAGGCGAAAAATTCCCTCGGCGTCCTTGCCATAAGTTCCAGCTTCGCGACGAAATGCCGTCGTATATCCAACCATGCGAAGTGGCAACTCTGCCTGTGGCAAAATCTCGTTCATATACATCGGTGCCATCGTATGTTCAGCACTTGCGTTAAGCCACAAATCCTCATCCTCAATCTTATAGGTTTGCTCTTCTTTATTTAAGCGACCCGTCGCCTGGAAAACCTCCGTACGCGCAACTGCTGGTGGGATAATGGGAACAAATGGCTTGTTACTAACACCAGTTAGCTGATTATTGTCAATGATCTGTTGCAGCACCTCTTCGGAGCCCAGTACGTCCATCCCATACTGCCATAGCGCCATCTCAAGCCTGACAAGATCACCTCGTAAGTACGCAAATCGTGCACCAGCAATCTTTGCGGCGCGCTCCTTATCTATCCACCCCCGAGCTTCGGCGATCTCCCAGTGGCTCTTAGGAACAAAAGCAAATTCAGGTTTCTCCCCCACTGTCTTAATAACGACATTCTCATCCTCACTAGTACCGATAGGTACGGTATCTAGCGGCATATTAGGCACTACTTTGAGCAATTGGATATATGTCTCTTCCACTATGTGTAAATGATCTTCCACCTCAATAAGCTCAGTCTTTATCACCTTGCCCTGTTCAACAAGCTCTGCGCTCGGCTTGCCGCCCTTCATCTGTGCGGAGATCTCATTACGCTTCGTACGCAATTCATCCGCTTTCATCTGGAGTTCACGTCGCGATTCATCCACACTCAAAAGCTCGGCAATGTTTACCGTATAACCTTTTTGCGCAGCCGCTTCCTGGACGCGGTCGGGATTCTCCCTAATGAATCGGATGTCTAACATACTGTAAATTATACACTAGTCACTCCCGAACGATAAGAGGTGGCCATAGCCACCTCTAGAGTATTATTCAACGCGAAGTGCTTCAATCGGATCAAGCCGTGACGCTTTGCGGCTTGGGAAATAACCCGCAAGCACAGCCACAAGGACAAGCGCAAGGATGAGAATCACACTCGTCAGCGGCTGAAACACAAGTAGCTCCGTGCCTTTATCAAGATTGAGTGCCGTAGCAATCATTGGGTTAAAGAGCCCGACAAGCAATGCGCCTACTGTCCCAATAAGACCACCGAGAAACCCAACCCATGCTGCTTCATAACGGAATAGCTTACCAATGTCTTTGCGACGAGCGCCAAGTGCCTTCATTAGACCAATCTGCTGTGTGCGCTCTAACACGCTTATGTACTGTGTATTGATAATACCGAAGATTGAAGCAAGAATCGCCAGTGCACCAAAGCCCGCAGCGCCGCCCATGACAACATTGACAAATGTAAAGAGTACTTGTTGCACATCTTGCAATGAGAATACCTGGTAATCACCCTTATTTTCAATCCCCGTCTTCACCGCTTTTGCATCTGCGCTATTCGCCACACGAACGTTCACACCATAATATTGGTTTGCCGCCTGCGCAGGGGTCTGGTAATCATAAATAGCCTTGCCGTCAGCAGAATTAAGCAACACCTCGGCTTGGTAATGCAGCACCGTATCAGACTTTTTGCTTACAGCCGCAATCGTAAAACTTATGTCCTTGCCTTCTGTTGGCAAACCCGGAATCGTCGTCTTATCGACATGTAGCGTGATTGCCTTACCGATAGCTGCCCCATCCGAACCATAGCCAAGTGGCTTAATATAATCTTCTGGGATGACCACCGAGCCAGTCGCTGGCTGATTGTGCGTAAGCGCACCCGCACCGAGAGTTACACCTGTTTGATCAACTTTGATTGAAACTGAAGTATCATACTTCTCGCCATTCAGTCCAACCATATACGTTGCACCTACATTATACATTGGCGTAACACTTTCAACTCCAGCCAAACTTTGGATCTTTTTAACGTCCGCATCACCCAAGAGGCCTTGAGAAACATGCGATTCATCTGCGCCGTACTTCCTCGGGCCTGACGAATCTTGTGAGGAATTCTTTGCAAACACAGTGAGGCTGTTTGCGTCACCATTATTCTTAATAAGATTATCGGTATATAATTTACCACCCGTACCAGCGGCAAGCGCGAGTGTAATCGTAAACGCACCCACGCTAATTGCAAGTGCGGTTAGCAACGTGCGGACTTTTGCCTGGCGTAAGTTTCGCCCTGCCCTGGTCAGGATATCTGCGCGCCTCATACCTTGCCTCCTTCCATTTTTTCAATTCTGCCATCTTTCACATAGATTCGACGATCACAGCGTGCCGCCAAATCTGGATCATGTGTCACAATAATAAGATTAGCGTTATTCTTTCGCGCATAGTTGAATAATAACTTTTCAACATGATCACCCGTTGTCGAATCAAGGTTACCCGTTGGCTCATCAGCGAACAAAATTTTTGGTCGATTCACAATTGCGCGCGCAATCGCAAGACGCTGCTTTTGACCACCTGACAAATCTTTCGCCTTTGACTTCTTCTTTTCGCTCATTTCTACAGCCTCAAGCGCCGATTCGATCATCGCTTTCCGATCCTTACCTGGTACGTTTGCAATCTCCAGTGGGAGGCTAACATTGTCATAGCATGTTTCGTTACCCTGCACAAAAAAGCTCTGGAAAATAAAACTCATCTGATGCGCACGAAAAGCATCAATATTTTTCTGCTTCATTAGGCTGAGATTTTCGCCGTTCACAAGCACCGCACCCTCCGTTGCATGGTCCAAGCCACTCATCACATGCATAAGTGTACTTTTACCTGAACCAGATTTTCCAACAATCGCCGTCACCTCTCCATCCGGTACAATAAAACTCATGTTACTCAGCGCGGTAAAAGTATTCTTCTTTTTACCATACACCTTCGTAATGTCTTTTACTTCAATCAACGTGAATCCTCCAATGTTCTTACGCTTAGTATAACAAATTACCAATGGTTAATCAGAAGACATGGCGTATTTGCATCATAATGATGTCCTGTTATGCTAGCCGTTTGTCCGTTAACAGTAAACCGCGATATACCTTCGGTAGAGAGTTGACCATGCCTACCCACTGCACAAGCAGTCGGCACACTTAGGGCGAGATCACTAACAGTCCCGAAGTCCACATCTGCCGAAGTCGCCATAGTAAGTGTCACGCGCTGAACCGCAACATCTGATGCTGAAAGAGTTGCCAAATCATCAACGTTTGCAGTAAGTGACACGACGGAGCCATGCAGTACAAGCTGCGCCTCACTATTAACACTAACGTTCAGATCATTTGTCTTTGCCGTCTGATAATCAAGCCCACCATGACCTACCGTAAGCTGCGAGAGCTGTGGGCCATAAATAGTAACACGAGAAAGACTATTGCACTCGTACTCACTATATTCACAGGTACCCTCATCTTTAATAGTGATTGCTGCCGTATCACCCGTTTTAACAATGCTCACCTTTGCCGTATTCTGCCCGCGCAGATGAGTGACGGTTGCATAGGGAGTCCCTTCAGCCACAACATACTTCACAGCGACACTACTATCATCTTCAACGGTCGCACCTGTAACGCCAACGAGCTCACTCAGTTTACTTGTATCACTAACCTTAAGCTGATCCATTCTTTGATGAATTTGATTCACACCATACACACCAAAGCCAACA
>DATIIX010000071.1:0-9777 GCA_035479175.1 Saccharimonadales bacterium (SeqCode)
GTCATCAGATATTCGCGCCACCGCCCCGCCTAACACTCGAAACTGGCATGCCTTCATCGACGCGTCAATTCTTCCAAGCCAGTCCAAAATGCTCACCGCAGTATCTCGATCAATATCCTCCATAAAGAGATTTGTACTCACCGCAGTCGGATGGTAATTTTGATCTTCAGGCATAAAGATGTCTTTATAGCGCATCGGCTTTAGCATATCGGCAATTGGTTTCGCCAAGGCGCGAATTGGCGAAATGACTTTTTCACCTTCTTTTGGGTCGCCTGCATACATTACAAGTGTCATCACCGACATCTTACCGTGAAACTCCTTCGCTACGAACGGTGCGGGAAATGTGGGCATGACATTTACAATCACCGATAGCTCATCAGGTGCTTTTTTAGCAATCTGTGCAATACCTGTGATTACCTCGGGTGTAGCTGGCATTAGCAGCATGCCGCCATAACACCCATTAAGATCATGAAGTGCGTATTTAAATTTTGTTACAACCCCAAAATTGCCGCCACCACCCCGAACCGCCCAGAATAAATCAGGGTAATTATCTTCGTCTACCTGAAGAATCTTACCGTCTGCCGTCACGATCTCAGCAGCGAGTAGATTATCAATTGCAAGTCCAAACTTTCGTGCCAAAAATCCGACGCCACCGCCAAGCGTAATACCACCAATGCCGACTGAACCTGTATCGCCAAAGCCAATTGCTAAATTATATTTATCGAGTTCTGTTGTGAGCTCGCCAGCCGTAAGTCCCGATCCCGCCCAGACAGTTTTACCTACTTCATCGACCACTACATTATGCAAGTCACGGAGATCAATCACTATGCCACCATCTGTCGCACTATATGGGCTATGTCCACCACTTCTTATGACAAGCTCGAGATTTTGATCCCGTGCAAATGCAATTACCTTCTGGATATCTTCGGCATTTGCTACTTTAATAATTACTGCCGGCTTTTTATCAGCGCCGCCATAAAATACCTGACGCTCTGCATCGTAATCCGCATCGGTTGGTATAATGACTCTACCCTTAAATAATGTGCTAAGTTTTAGTGAATCCATACATAGCCAGTATAACAGCTGGCGTGCACCCATTTCTATGCAAAATAGATACTCGCCACTACAAGCATAGGATCTTAACGACGATTCAGTTGCGCTATCGATTAATCTAATGCGCTCATATCATTAGATATCTTTTAATATATTGACATTAACTTGTTTAAATATCATTGTTCTGCTTTAATATTAATAAGTTCCGGCAAAGTCGGTGCGGGAGAGATGCGGAAGAGGAGGATGATGGGATTCTCTGCCAGGCGAGCCGCCAACAGTAGCGCAAAAGATGCGCGCGCAAGAAAAGGCAAGGCAGCCCCCAAGAAGATGCCGCCAGAGCAGAAGAAGATCCGCCGGCGTAAAAGGCGCAAGAAGCGCTAAAGAAAGGCTGGGGTCTTGTCCGAGCAGACCCCAGCCTTTCCAGATCTTGTGCGTCCGCATCTCTCACAGTTACATCTTAAGGAGTTGTCATGACCGAAGTGCTGAATGCATCAAAAGAGTTTTCAAGATCACCCGAGCAATTTAGAGACTTTATGTCCCAGAATCCCGTATACCTCATTTCTGCTGACCTGCCTGGCTGCGGTTCGACAACCTTAACCAGAGGCATAGCCGAGAGGGTGGTCACTGGGTATGGAATAGAGCCTCACGTCGTTCAAATTGGAGAAGCTCTGCGTCAAGCTCTTGGCGTGAGCAATGAAGTAGAACTGCAAGAGAAGTTGAGAGAAATTAAAGACCCTGCGCAATTTGATCCGCAATTCTATGGGGATTTGCCTGACGATAGGCCATGCATTATTGACGGCAAACTAGCAACAACTGTTGGGCTACAATACATTGACTCTCAAAGTCGCCCTGTTGTGCGTATCGATCTCACGTCCGAGCCGCTCGTTAGCGCTAAACGCGTATTACAGCGAGAAGGCTACCAGTTCAAGGATATATTTGCTGCGCAAGACAATGGCGAGGCCCTCCTTGCGCGACTAGCTATGATTAGGCGACGTGCAAACCATGATTCGGATATGCGTAGCTCCCTGCATACCGAGGCAGATGATAGTTCGCTACATTATAAAATTGATACAAGCAAAATATCGATAACTGAAATAATTGAATACTTCACTGGCACGGCAGATTTCGAATCACAGGTTCCAGAATGGGAATTCCAGGCTCTAAAAGAGACTCTTGCCACGCTTGCACAACTTCATATTATGTTGGACGGCTCGGTACACCCTAATGATGTAGCTCATTTTGAGCATCAATTCCAAAGCATACGGTACAACATGGACCGACTGAGTGTTATGACACACCCAGCGGGAATTGCTGATGTGCGTGCTTCACTCAAGAAATCAATTACAGATTGCTGGTTTGGTCTTATGATGAAAGAGGCGCCCCGCTTCTTTGCAGACGAAAAGGGTGTGCCAATGGTAGATACGGATTCGAAAAGCTGGACGCCTGAATTCTACAAAGTTGCTGAAGGGTGGCCAATATTGAGCTCATTATTGAAAGATAAGAAAATATTAGATCCGTTCGCAGGTGCCGGCACTCTCATCAACCTGCTTGTTGCCCGTAACATCCCGCAATCTGCCGTATTATCTGATATCGCGTTCAATGGGGGGAGGCCTGTCGACAAAAAAGGCCACACCTACCTTCCCGCCCTCAACAATCAGGTTTCTCAGCTGCTTTTTGACAATCTTCCTTCTTGGTATAAGCCGGATTTCACGCCAATCCAGGGCTACGTTACGGCTAGCGCTAATCAGCTTCCGATTCGAGATAATGCTTTCGACTATGTCGTGGCCGATCCCCCTTATGGCCGTAATTGTGCATCAGGTGGAATAGGACTACTGCTCGGTAGTATCAATGAGTTTAATCGAGTCGCTACAGAAGGTAGTATTTTGATGGTTCCAGTAGAATGGGTCAAAGAAATTGCCGCTGCTGGACATACTGTTACACAACTCACTACAGATGTTTCGAGAGGTCATTCGAAGCTACCGGTATGTTATATACTAGTAGAAAGTAAAAAGGAGATTAAATCGTGAACAACAATGTAACGTTGAGGGATTTACAAAAGCACATTGCTGATGTATGTAAAGAAAAAGGATGGGATAAAAATTCTATTCCAGAAATCTACCTCCTCTTTAGCGAAGAATGTGGTGAACTTGCAAAAGCTATAAGGAAAGAAACGGCATTCAAAGGTGAGAAAAAACCCGATACAAAAGATAATCTCATCGAAGAATTTGCTGATGTTCTTAATTATCTAATGGATCTCGCAAATCAGTTTGATATTGATCTTACAGATGCTTACTTCAAAAAACACGACATCAATAAAGATCGCAGGTGGCTGTAATATACTAAGCAGATGCCTAATTTAAATACTCGCCCTTTAAAGAGCGAGTATTTTTTATGCAAGTTGTAGCTTTTTCTTGAGAGCTTTGAGCTTCTTCTTGCGTGCACGCTTGATATCCGCGCCGTGCCAGTTGCGATGTTTAGCCATAATATTCTCCTAACTTGCACAAGTATACCATATATCTCTCCTACTGACCACCGTTACTGTCACTAATTGCCCGTGCTGTTTCACTTGTTGCAAATATTGCCGCCACCTGGTTGCCGGTAATATGAATTACGTCCCCAGGATTTACTGCGCCTGATAACATTTGTTTAGCGACTGTATTTTCGACGGCTTTTTGCACGACACGGCGCATAGGGCGGGCGCCGAGCCGCGGATCATACCCTTTGTCTACAAGAATCTGCTTCGCTTCATCGTCTACGTCAACTGATACTTTTTGTGGTTCAAGCGTTTTGTTGACACCTACGAGAATGAGGTCCATCACCTGAACAAGTTCTTCTTTCTTAAAGGGCCTAAATACGACAATCTCATCAAAGCGGTTCAAGAACTCTGGCCTGAATTGATTAGTTGTAATAAGCTCATCAATAAATTGTTGCTCAAACTGTGCAACATCGTAGCCGCGTTCAATGTATTCACGAATTCGATCAGCTCCGGCATTGCTCGTTGCAATAATGATTGCGTCACGGAAACTTACCTCGCGGTTATGAGCATCGCGCAAGATTCCTTCGTCAAGCATCTGCAACAGTGTTGAGAGAACCTCAGGCGCCGCCTTTTCAATCTCGTCGAGGAGTATTACGCTGAACGGCTGCTTCATGACCCGTGCCGTAAGACTGCTCGGGTCATCGACGCCATCTGCAATTAAGCGTGTAACGTCCTCGGGGCGTACATACTCGTTAAGGTCGATGCGCACCATTTTGCCTTCACCACCAAAGTATACATCTGCAAGCGCTTTGGAGAGCTCGGTCTTGCCCACTCCTGTTGGGCCAAGGAATAAAAATGTACCAATTGGGCGGTTCTGATTGCGTACGCCAGCCCGCGCACGGCGCAAAGCGTCACTCACCACACTCACTGCACGCACCTGATTCACCATTCGTTTATGGATTAGATCTTCCATATTAAGCAATCGCTCACGATCACTTGCTTCACTGGCGACACTCACCTTTACATCCAAGGTTTTCTCAATCGCCTGCTGGACTGAGTTCATTGTGACCAAACCTGACTCGCTAAAGCTTGCCGCACTTTCCAGCAATCGTATTGCGCGGCCCGGCATAACCATCTCATGCATATAGCGCTCACTCAGGTGGTATGCCTCATTCACTGCTTGATACATATACGTTACGTTACGACGCACCTCAGTAATAATAAGCTGCTCCTGCATTACTCGTTTTGTCTCGACCTCGTCTGACTGTTCAATGTTTATACGATTAAGCGCATTTACAAGCGAAGGATTACGCCGGCCTAGCTCAAGGTATTTTTGCTCATCCATCGATAAGATGACACGCAAGTTACCGGCTTCCAAGATTGGCTGCAGCACATTCGATAGATCAACTGCTCCGACACCTTCCTCAAAGAATAACTGCGCATTATCAAGACAGATAATAATGTTCTTGGCGGTATATGCTTCATTCAGCACCTGCATTATGAGATTCTCAAGCTCGCCACGACCAGGTGCAGCGCTAATTAATGCAGCTGAATCCAGGATGAATACTTGCCTGAATTTAAGTGAGTTTGGCAGATTCGTTGATGCATCGAGCAATCGCTCGGCGAATGCATGAATAATCGTGGTCTTGCCCGAGCCAGCCTGGCCGACGAGCACTGCATTTTGGCGCCCTCCTGTACCGAACGTCTCGATAAGCTGATCGATTGCTTCAATGTGACTGCTCACATCAACCGTCAGTAACCCTCCACTACCGCTCATTTGCTCACTAATATTCTGCCCGAATCGCTGTAGCAATGGTATCCAGCCGAATGACCAGTCACGCGCAATACCACCTGTACGACGAGGCTTTGTATGCTTTTGGACTAGATCCATGAGATGCTGCTGCCAAACGACCCCACCATCGAGATCTTCATCAGCTAAATGCATCTGCGCAATAACTGACTGATACCCAGTGAAACTACGGACGATTGCTACCGCAAGCATGCTACCGGTAATTTGAGAAAGTCCGTTTTTAACTCGGATTTCATCGGCTCGTTTCCATAATGCTGGCATCGTCGTCGCGTCTTTGCTCGCCAGCGAATCGAGCAGCGATGGGGTGAGGCCAAGCCGTACAGCCATAAATTGTCCACTCGGTGCTAAACTCACCGCACGAGCTACATCCGATGGAGTCGGTGATGCTGGTAAGTGTCCGAGTACGTCGCCTGCAAGCAATGCAGTTATAGAACGCTCTTTGCCACTTGGTAAGGTCTTTACGTGATATTTATAGAATGCGAAGAAAATATATGGAATAACACCGATTGCTATGAATAACCAGCCGAGTGCCATGCTGAGCCCAATAACAATCCCAACACCGCACATAATGAAAAGGGCTGCCAGCCAGGGTAGAAGCATTGCTACCGCTCCATGGACTAGTACCCCGAAACGAGCAACGCCTGCACGGGTAGATTTGTAATGAAATGCTAAATCTTCCATGGAACCCACCCTGCAAGTGCGAGAAATACAAAAACGATCGGTAATAATGGAATAATTGGCCAAAGCACCAGGCGAATAGCGCCAATAATTGCTGCAATAGAGAGTATTACTGACCCAAAGATAATCACTGTAGTGCGGATGATACCACCAATGGCGCGTGATATTAATTTATCCAAGAATGCGCGCATTTGTACACCAAGGGGCCCTCGCACCTTACCCGCGGAAATCTGGCGAAATGGTGAGAATAACGTACGAAGGAGTAGATCAAACGAAAAGTAGTCGTAAACACTCATGAGATTATCGCGCACACGAGCCATACAACTAAGCCAGCCGGCACCATACCACCACGAGAGCAGACCCACTATAAACATAATCTTATTGTACCGTAGTGGCAAGATATTATGAAATCAGAATCGCGCCCAAGCTTACGTTTTGCCTGTTTTCAAATGATATACTGAGAAGGTGCAACAAACGTTTATTACTATTTTAGGTAAAAGTGTCCGAATGCTCGCCCGCGCCAGGGGCGGAGGATCGGCGTTACCGGGGTTATTTGTTGAAAAAATTGACCCGAACTTTATTCAACGTACATTATCGCCGATCCCCCGCGGAGTAGTTCTTATTAGTGGGACGAATGGCAAAACCACAACCACTAAGATGGTTGTAGAGCTACTTGAAGGCCAGGGTCTTCGTGTATTTACGAACCGGACTGGCAGCAACTTCACACGCGGTGTCGTAGCAGCCTTGCTTGGTGATGTCGATATGCACGGTGAACTTAGCGCCGACATTGCCGTGCTCGAGCTCGACGAAGCATATGCAACTCACTTTGTTCGCAGCATTCAACCACGCTACAGCTTGTTTTTGAATGTTATGCGTGATCAGTTGGACCGCTTTGGCGAGATTGATACAACTGCGAAACTGCTACACATGGTGGCCACCCATACTACTGAAACGATTGTCGTGAATCACGATGATCCTCGCCTCAACAGCCCCACCTTCACGAGCGATTTGAACGCTAAGGTTGCAAGCTTTAATGTTGCGCCGACACTCCATCGTCTCTTTCCGTCGGATGATGGCATGCGGGGCGCAAAGACGGGCGGTAAGGCAAAAATCTCAAATATCACACCAATTACTACTCTTGAAGCCATTGATGGGCAACGCGCGACTATACGATTTGATAATAAAAACCATGAGACATCACTAAAGATTAAGGGGATCTATAACCTACAGAATGCTGTCGGGGCTATTGCGCTCGTACACGAGATTATGGGTAGCGAGCTTGATACCAAGCGTATGCTTGCGAGCCTTGCAAATGTTACCCCAGCCTTTGGACGTGGTGAAACTGTCATTGTTAACCAGTTGCCGTGTGAGTTGGTGCTAGTCAAAAACCCAAGCGGATTCAGGCTCGGTCTCAAGAGCTTTGAGTCAAAAGATTACGCAACAATGATTGCTATTAATGATAGCTACGCGGATGGGCGCGACGTAAGCTGGCTATGGGATGTTGATTTTGACAGTCTCAAAAACGAAGGTGTTGCCGAAGTAAGCGGGGTAAGGGCCTTCGATATGGCGTTGCGCCTACAATACGATGAAGTTATTGCAAATAAGATTGAGCCAGACCTTGCTAAAGCGCTCGCAGCGTTTATTGCTGATAACAAGCACAGACCGAAGCGTATTTACTGCACTTACACTGCAATGCTTGCATTACGCCGAGAGCTCTCAAAGCATACCGACGTGGAGACGATTCGATGAACGAAAATAAGACAATTAATCTACTTCAACTCTACCCTAGAGACATGAATATCTACGGCGACTGGGGCAATACCCTTGTATTAAAAAAACGCCTCGAATGGTACGGCTACAAAGTGAATCTACTTGAATATAACCCTGGCGATAAATTCCCTACCCATGTTGACTTAATCATTGGCGGGGGCGGACAAGATAGCGGCCAGAGTGTTATTGGCTCAGATTTACTAGCAATCGGCGACAAACTGAAGGCACTTGCGAACGACAATGTGCCGATGCTAATGGTATGTGGTCTCTACCAGCAATTTGGTCATTTCTTTAAAACACGCACCGGCGAAATCATCCAGGGTATTGGCCTACTCGATATTGAGACTATCGGCGGTGATGAGAGGCTTATTGGTAATATCGTCTCGCAGAATGATGAGTTCGGACTGATTATTGGCTATGAGAATCACTCAGGCCTTACGACGCTCGGCCCGAAGGCTACGCCACTCGGTAAAGTTATTCGTGGCGCCGGCAATAACAATCAAGACGAAACTGAGGGCGCACGTTACAAAAATGTCATTGGCACCTACCTGCATGGCTCGTTACTGCCAAAGAACCCACTAATTGCAGACTGGCTTATTGAAAAGGCCGTCATGCGTAAATACGGTGACTTCTCGTCGACGCTTATTGATGACCGCTTTGCCGAGCAAGCGCGCGATATCGCCGGCCGGCGACCGCGCTAGTTTATTCTAGAAACACCTCGTTACAGATGCTCTTTGAGACGCTTGAGCTCAGCTGTCACCTGCTCGCCATGACCAAGCGGCGTCACTTGGCCATACACCTTCACGACTTCACCATGAGGGTTAATAATAAAGGTCTTACGCAAGATGCCCTCCTTACCGAACATCTTTTTGCCCCATGCACCGTATGCCTCAATTGTGGTCTTCTTTTGATCTGATAATAGCGTGAAATTAAGGTGGTGTTTTGCGATAAATTTACCATGGCTCACGGCATTATCGGCGCTCACGCCAACAATTTCAGCATCAAGTTCACTCATATCGGTTGCCGCGTCACGCAAGCTGCAGGCTTCGGTCGTGCAGCCCGGTGTCTCATCCTTAGGATAGAAATACAATACTAACCATTTGCCTTTGTAGTCGGCAAGGGAATGAGTTCTGCCAGACTCGTCTTGAAGTGTAAAATCTGGTGCCATATAGGGAACTGATTGCATCGTCATACCTTTAGCGTACTCCTAAAACACCAAGCTGTCACGTACGGATCGTATGTTGCAATGGGCCTATAATGTCTCATTTCAACCACACTAACGCTCATAGGTGGTGACGTTTAATGAGCCATACGCATGGGTTGCGACTTCTTTGTAGATTGCTGGCATTGCTTGGTCTGGCGTCCCGTAGTACACATAAGTAACACGCGAGCTCGTAATATCACTCATGTGTTTGATTTGGTATTTACTACCCGACCATGGTGCATACCCGCCGGCGAGTGTTGGCCACTGACTAACAAAATAGGTTTGGCAACCTGTTACATAGTAGCTCAGCTCGGTCATTACATATGGATCAGCCGCTACCACTTGGGAGCCTGGGCTGCAATCATGAACACTTGCAGATGCTTGTTTGACCGATGGATGTTCATTACGCTGAAAGTTGAAGTTACCCGTTGTGGCAATATTGCAAAAGCCGATAAGCATCGTGCCGTAAACGATAACAATCACCGTAATCCGCTGCGAGCGCTTAAGATGTTGCACGAGTGCCGCTGACGCTGCAATACCGATTAACATAACGAGGCTAATCGCAACATGTGACAGATAGCGCTCGGTGTACATAGATTTTACAAGCGAGATGCCCATTAACATCACAATTGGTACACCAATGTACGTACCGAGCAGCGATAGCTCGTCAGGGTGCTTGCGTAAGACATTCCCACCTTTTTTAATAGACCAAATAATTGCGGCAATGAATGCTATGAGCACCACCGTGAGTGATACCGTTAACCCATATGTCGGCTGGTAAAGCGT
>DATIIX010000072.1:0-2707 GCA_035479175.1 Saccharimonadales bacterium (SeqCode)
GGCTTTGGTGCACACTTAGAAAGATCAGTCGTGTAATGCACATTGTCGATCTTCGACTGGTCAACAGTCTCGATCTTCATAGTGTCAAGGTTGCAAGCTTGTACAGGTGGCTTTGGTTTTGGTACCGGATGGCCACTGATAGGGTTACCACAGTCATATACGACAGCACCGGCAAATTCACCGTTGCCATCAAGGAACACAATAACCTTTGCGCTTGCAGCACGACTTGGTGCAATTTCAGTTGTACGAGTATAGAAGATAGTGCCGTTGTAAGTACGCTTAGTCGCACGATTTGAACCAGCAATATCGATGCGGTCAGCGGTCATAGCGCCAGTAGCAACTTTTTCACTACCAATATATACATCTCCGTTTTTTGTTACGGTACCGTCTTTCGTAGTGTAGTGGTTCACAGTGTTACTGGTAATACCAAAGTATGTGTAGATATTCTTCGTACCTGGGGTGGTATCACTGTTATATTTATTTCGCATGTCAGCCACGGAAGTGAATCCACACTTCATAACTGAGCTTGACAGACACTGACCAGCATCTGCGTGCGGTATGTAGAGCAAGCCTGCAATAGCAAGTACAGCAAACGCCGCTACACTACCGATTAATAATCGCAATTTCTTCATACACGTTCCTCCCTGAACTTAGTGTACTTTGATAAATTTAATTGTACTCCTTTTTTTAAGTTTTGTCAATGTTATTATATAGCTATACTTCTTATGCTTATCTCATCTGACAAACTCACATTTTTTCTGCTACAATGGACATATGAGATCGTTACACCTTACGCGGCCGCGAGCGATTATGATGGTAGGGGTACCCGGCAGCGGTAAAAGCTTCTTTGCGAGTCAGTTTTCGCATACATTTAGCACGCCGTTTATTGATAGTGAGACGATTAATGCAATCACTGGTGACCGAGTCGCCTCGGGCCGCATTATTGCACTTCTTTTAATAGAAATCTGCAAAACCAATCAGACCTTCATCCTAGAAGGCAACAGCGAGACAAAAACACTCCGCACCGAATTTGCAGAATTCGCCAAAAGGCATGGCTATGATCCACTTTTTATATGGGTACAGGCTGACCCAATTATTTCGCGACAACGCTCAGCAAAAAAAGGTCGAAACAAAGAGTCATACGAGTCAACATTGCGTCGATTCGAAGCGCCTGCCGATGCCGAGAAAGCACTGGTCGTCAGCGGCCGTCATACCTATGCAACACAGGTACGAATGGTACTCAATCATATCGGCAATGACAACCGTCCACCGATTGCACACGAGCGTCAGCCCTCGCCAGTAGTGCCAGTTCGTAAACGCTTATAGTATATGTCATCATTCATTGACCCCGAATTTGGCGAAATTATTGTTCACAAACGACGAGGCATGCACAGCGTGCACATAAAAATCGGTACCGATGGTCGCTATGCCGCCACAGCACCTTTCTACACACCGCTCATCTTTATTAAGCAAGTCGTCAATAATGCGCGCGAAGATCTCCGAAAACTCGCAGCACATACGTCGACTGCTAGACCCTATGAAAACGGGCAAGCAATCGGCAAGACGCATACGCTTGCCGTCGTACCGACGCAAACTGTCAAAAACCCAACAACCAAGATCTTGCGCGAACGTCTCCTTGTGTATCTGCCTCCAACGAGCAAACTCGAAGACATAGCCGTACAACAGCAAATCCGCGACACTGTCGTAAACATCTTACGCCAAGAAGCCAAGGCATATCTGCCCAATCAACTTGCGACACTCGCTAAAAGACACGGGTTTAGGTACGAGCGTATTCGTTTTAGCCATGCGAGTGGCCGATGGGGAAGCTGCAGCAGCACCGGTACAATCAGCCTCAATATAGCCCTGATGAAATTGCCTGATGAGTTGATTGATTATGTGCTCATACATGAACTCTGCCACACCAAGCACATGAACCATTCCAGACGTTTCTGGGCCGAAGTCGAAGCAATCAACCCCCGATACCGGCTGCATAAAATCCAGATTGCCGCCCACTCACCAGGTGTATAAAAAGCAAGTGCTTTTCGCCGGGCAACATGATACAATAACAACAATGAAACAGGGGATGGGTGCGATACTACATATCAACGCGCATACTGAGCGCACGATACGTCTTGCCGGCTTTGTTGTCCCTGTAATTCTATCCCTTTACGGATGGCTACTACAAGGTGATATCATCAAAACAAATCGTGTTATCAACCCGACATTATTCTATTGTATTAGTGCGGCCTGGATTACACTCGGTTTATATAACTGGCTTTCAGCGGTGAATTCTCATATCGATGCGGCAGTCCGTCTATTGCTCTATCACGCGCTTGCAGTTGCATATGTTTTATTCATATCTGGGCTCGCTATGCCTTTTACTGGCTGTGCGGTAGTGCTCTTCCTCGCCTCATACACATATTTTGGTCGTGATGGACTTAACCTTAGCGTTCTGGTATTATTCGTCGCCATGCTAAGCGACATGATGCTTCATATGGACGACACACAGTACATGCTGCAATCTGGGCTATTCGCTCTTGGCGCGCTTGTCGTTGGGTTTGTCACTGGCACAGTTGTTGCTTCACAAGAAATCGATCGCCTCGAACTTGCACGCAACCAAGCCGAGAAAATCCTACAACGCGATCGCATTCTAACAATCGTAAACAACCTCGCTGACGCTGTCATTAGCACGGATAAAGACGGCGTG
>DATIIX010000073.1:0-1778 GCA_035479175.1 Saccharimonadales bacterium (SeqCode)
ACACCGAACGGCCAGGGATTGGTCTTTTTTTGCCAATCGCCGATTGCGTCGGTACGATTATTTATGACCCAAACCGCAAAGCATTGGCGCTTGCCCATCTTGGCCGCCACGCCAGTCTTGCAGATACGATCACAAAAACAATTGAGTTTTTTGCCAGGAAGGGTAGCGATCCTCAAGATTTGCATATCTGGATGGCGCCGAGTGTTAAGCAGCAAAGCTATCGTATGGAGTATTTTGATAAGGCCGCAGATCCAACCTGGAAAGAGTATTGTCTCAAGAAGAGTGATGGCTTTTACCTAGATATGCAAGGATATAACCAGTCACGCGCAATTACTGCCGGTGTATCCGCTAGTAATATTGTTGTTTCGCCGGTAGATACGGCCACAAACAAGCATTATTTTTCACATTCACAGGGCGACCGCGAAGGGCGCTTTGCTGTTATTGCGCAGCTCCGCGCTATTTAACTACTTGATAGTAACTGAGGCCACTATAGTAGCTACTCGGAAGTGGGTTTGTCGAGCACGTGCCATCGGTTTTTTGTACTTGCGTGGAAGCCTCAAGCTTGTAGACGAGCATATACATTTGGCCTGCTGTAGCGCCACAGTAACCCCCATTGTAATTAACATAAATGGCATAAACCAGCCCCCCAGCAGACGGTACACCCGAAGGTGTGTTAATAGGGTCAACTGGCACTACATCAATAGCCTGCGACCCGAGCATAAGGGTAGAAAGCTTGCTCCAGCTCGTGTCACCAGAGCTATACCAGCCGTTATTAATGGCAGATCCGGTGTTAGTAAGTGGTGTCGGATAGCTATTATTGTCGCTGTAATACAGCTCCATCGCTTTGATTATATTCGCTACATCCGTTCTGCGGCGATCATCACGAGTGCGCGCATGTACACCGTTGTAAGAGACAACAGTGATAGTGGCCAAAATGCCAATCACAGTGATGACAACAAGCAGTTCAACAATAGTAAAACCGCTTCTGCTTATCTTCATAGAGCTAGTATACCACTTATTTATCACCTCTGGTATACTAAGAGCAATGAGTAAAAAAGCCTATATTACTACCGCAATCCCGTACGTGAACGGCGTGCCACATATTGGCCATGCGCTAGATTACACACTTGCCGATATCTGGGCTCGCTACCAAAAACAAAATGGTCACGATGTCCGGTTTCAAACAGGTGTTGACGAACATGGCAACAAGATTGCTGCAAAAGCTGCCGAAAATGGGCTCGATCCGCAAAGCTACGTAGATAAGATGCACGTTAATTTCCAATCACTTATCACCTCGCTCAACGTGGAGAGCACTGATTTTATCCGTACAACCGACCCCCATCACAAAGGCGCAGTGCAGTATATTTGGCAGAAACTTACTGAGGCCGGGCTTATTTACAAAGGAAGCTACGAAGGCTGGTACTGTACTGGCTGTGAAAACTTTGTTACCGACAAAGAGGCAACCGAAAACAATGGCATTTGCCCAGACCACCAAAAGCCATATGAGCGCCTGAGCGAAGAAAACTACTACTTCAAGGCGAGCCATTTCTCAGAACAAATCCGTGAAGCAATCGAAACAAACAGGTTGCGTATTGTTCCGGAATTCCGCAAGAACGAATTCCTCGAGCTCATTAAAGATGGCATCAAAGACGTATCGGTGTCTCGCCCGCGCAAGAATCTTTCTTGGGGCGTTACGGTCCCTGGGGATGAAAGCCAAGTCATGTATGTCTGGCTTGACGCGCTTTCAAACTACATCACCGTATTAGGATACCCGGACC
>DATIIX010000074.1:0-3263 GCA_035479175.1 Saccharimonadales bacterium (SeqCode)
CAGGGGCCGCTTAATATTACACTTGCGCTCTTACTTGCCTTTATTTTTCAACCTGTAAAGAATTTCTTTGATAAATTAACAAACAAAATATTCTACAGTAGCAACTTCACGATTGGTGATTTTGTTGTACGACTAAGTAAAAAACTGACGATGTCTAATGACTTACGAACACTACTCCATCATGCTGCACTTGATATCGCCGATGTCCTTAAAATAGACCAAGCTTTCTTTATCGTACGGTATGGAGAGGGTACTTCAATGTCCGCTGGGACGCGTGAGCATAAGCATGTGTCGCAATCAGACGAGCGTACGCTTGATGAATATTTTTATAGCAATCAGGAAGAGATCTTGCTAACGGACACACTTCTCTCAGACGAAGGTAGCATTAAAGACGCGTTGAATCAGCATAGTATAGCCGCCGTCCTGCCGCTCTGGTATGCTGGGCATCTTCAAGGGTATCTTTTCTTGGGCGAAAAACATTCAGGTTACTATGTTAATCGTGACCTTAAGGCGTTGAGAACCATTCGAGACGAACTCATTATCGCTATTCAAAATTCCCTGTCCGTTCAAGAAGTGCGCGAGATTAACGCTACGCTACAACAACGCATTAAGGACGCCACAAAGAAGCTTCGTCAGTCCAACAACCAGCTTCAGCGCTTGGATGCAGCCAAAGATGAGTTTGTAAGTATGGCTTCTCATCAGCTTCGTACACCGCTCACAAGTGTAAAAGGATATATATCTATGGTTCTTGAAGGGGATGTTGGAAAAATCACAGATGAGCAACGCCAACTGCTTGAAGAGGCATTTACAAGCAGCGAGCGCATGGTCCATCTAATTGGTGATTTTCTTAATGTTAGTCGTCTGCAAACTGGTAAATTCATCATCGATGCCCATCCTGTCGATCTTGCGAAGGTTGCTAAGCAGGAAGTGGAAAGCATTCGTCAGATCGCCGCGACCCATGGCATGACGGTTACGTATAGCAGTCCATCGCGGTTTCCAGAGCTATATATTGATGAAAATAAGATTCGTCAGGTAATCATGAATTTTATGGATAATGCTATTTACTACTCACCTGATAGCCAGGAAATTAAGGTAATGCTCTCAATCGAAGAGGGCGATGCTGTGCTTCGGGTAATAGATAAAGGCATGGGAGTGCCTGAGGACGCGCAAAAGAAGCTCTTCACGAAATTCTTTAGAGCCGAGAATGCTCGCAGGCAGCGTCCAGATGGAACAGGTATCGGTCTCTACTTGGCCCATAAAGTTATCAATGGACATGGTGGAAGGCTAGTGTTTGAATCAAAGGAAGGCGAGGGAAGCACATTTGGGTTCCGTTTACCTATCAAAAAGCTCTCAACACCGCTGCCGCTGCAGCAGGAGACCGCATAAACGCAAAAGCCACCCATATCACAGGGTGGCTTTTCGGTATTAAGGTGCGAACCCTAAACGCGAGCGGTCAGCTTAGTTTTGCTTATTTAGTAATGCGCCTACTCCCCCAATAAGCTCCTACCATACCAACGAGCGATCCCGCTCCAATCACACTCATCACACCATCACTGATACCAGTGTGAGGAAGTTCGGTGGTGGTTGGTGGAGTTGGGGTTGGTGTTGGTGTCGTTGCACACTGACTTAGGTCAGTGGTGTACTTGCTGTTGTCGAAGTCAGACTTGTTAATGGTCACAATAGTCTTGTCGCTAATGCGGCAGACTTGTTCCTGACACTTCGTAAGGTCAGTACTGTAGTGAACGTCATCAATCTTGGTCTTATCGACAGTCTCGATCTTGAACGTATCAAGGTTACAAGCAACAACCGTTTCAGGCTTTGGTGCACACTTTGTAAGATCAGTTGTATAGTGAACGTTGTCGATCTTCGACTTGTCTACCATCTCAACTTTCATCGTAGCAAGGTTACATGCTTGTACCTGTTCTACTGGTTGACACTTGGTAAGGTCAGTTGTGTAGTGGACATTATCTATTTTAGTCTTATCCACAGTCTCAATCTTGAACGTGGTGAGGTTGCAGGCTTGGACTTGTTCGACACAGTCCTTAGTAACGGTAACAGTTGCAGTGTCGCTTTTGCTACCATTTTGGGTGTCTGCGGCTGCCGTGTTTGTCAATGTGTTTGTACCACAAGCAAGTGCGCTATCGGCGGCTACTTGGGCGGTGAGCTTGACAAATCCACCCGCTCCAGGAATATAGTTACCAATATTGATACCTTGCTGAGCAACCGTGTTTGCAGTAATTGCTTGGAACTTGTTACCGGTCAGTGAGTTTGAGAGGTATGTAGAACCAGCTACGTAGCTAAGGTTAGTAGGAAGTGTATCCCGGATAACGACGCCATCTTGCTCTGTAGTACCAGTATTTTTGTACTGGACGAGGAAGTCAACGAGGTCGCCAGCCTTTGCGCTTACTGTTTTACTAAAGTTGTCAGCATTATGTGTGCTTACTGTTTTAGCAACAGTGAAGTTTGGCTGGTCTGCCTTAAAGCGATAGGTAACGTAGCCTGAGTACTGCGTACAGCCAGGTACTTTACCGTCAAGTGTGTCGTAGCCAAGTGGTGTACCGGTGCTAAAAATAGCGTCCGGAAGGGTCTTGCCATTAGTCGCGCCATTGTTGGTAATCTTAGCACTGCCAGATTCGATACGAATATCCATCGCACCTCCAGTAGTGTTTTTTACCGTTGCCTCATCCCAAACTTGGCTTGGTGATGAGTTGCTCGCGCCAACGTAGCCGTTGATTGTGCCAGTTGAGCCGGCCGCGACGCTTGCTGGAAGCTCAGTCTTCATATAGGCGCCTGTTGCGATACCCTTGTAGTTATGCGCGGCATCGTTAAGGTTGCTTGCTGCATCATTGTGATAAAATACGTAAACTTCGTACTCGTTACCAGCGACAAGTGATTCATTCTCACTAAACTTGCTGTTTGTTGTAACGTTGCGGATCTGAACGAAATTACGTTCGTCACCCTGTACCGGATTATCGGTGATTGAGTTGAATGTTACGTGGTCGGATGGATGAGCCATCGTGAACGTTGGACGGTCTGGTACCCATGCGAGAAGTACTTCAGGAATCGCAACTGTAGCAGTAGCGATCGCTGTAAGAGCCCATATACGCTTCGAGACCTTACCGAGTAGTGATGTTAGGGTCATTTCGCTATCTCCTTAGACGCGCCTATAGCGCGTTATTAAAATTGGTGGTGTACTACGACAAAAATCCGAGAACACTCGGAATAAGCAAAACTAATTGTCAATGTACTTCACCATCCCGAGA
>DATIIX010000075.1:0-2904 GCA_035479175.1 Saccharimonadales bacterium (SeqCode)
TAGACGACAAAGAGCTACCACGTAATGCAGTGCTGCTTTTTGGCGCTGAAGGGCCCGGGATTCGTGAAGAATTACTCACTCATGCAGACGAAATCGTCGCTATCGAGCAATACGGCAGTACGCGCAGCATTAATGTTGGAGTTGCCGCAGGTATCGTTATGTACGAATGGGTGCGCATTCACAAGAGGTAAGTGATGATGATAATGCTTGCAAAATGCGCATAATATTGCTATAATATAAGTCAGTTATGGCAAATCTGTCCTCAGAACCGTACAAGGGTGCCCGCGACTGGTATCCAGAGTCAATGCGACTTCGCAGCTATATTTTTCATACCTGGCGCAAGGTAGCGCAGCGCTACGGATACGAGGCATATGATACACCTCTTCTGGAGCCAGTTGATGTATACGAGGCAAAAAGTGGCCAAGAACTGGTTGGCGAACAGACCTATCAATTCACCGATCGCGGCGAGCGCCGCGTCGCAGTCCGCCCCGAAATGACGCCGAGTGTGAGCCGTATGATCGCCGCGCGCCAGCAAGAGCTCGCTATACCCGCAAGGTGGTTTAGTATTGCGCAGTTCATGCGGTATGAGCGACCCCAGCGCGGTCGCGAACGCGAGTTCTGGCAGCTTAACTGCGACCTATTCGGCCAAGAGGGTGCAATCGCCGACGCCGAGATTATCTCACTTGGTGCTGATATCCTCACAGAACTTGGCGCTACTCCAGAAATGTTTACAATCAAAATCAACAACCGCCGTATCGTAAACTTTATGATGGCACAGTACCTTGAGCTTGATGGTGTGCAAGCACAGCTCATGATCCGCCTTTTTGACCGCAAGAACAAAATTGCGCCAGAAGCATTCCGCGACCAAGCAATTGAAATTTTCGGCACAAACATGGCATCTAAAGGACTACAGAAACTCGCCCAACTCCTCGCTGCAAAAACCATGGCAGACTTACCTGAAACAATTCGTGAGAGCAAGGCTGTAAAAGAAATCCAAGAATTGTTCACCCAGCTCGAACGCGCCGGCGTAAAGAACGCCATATTTGATATCACCCTAATGCGCGGCCTTGACTACTATACCGGTACCGTATTCGAGTTCTTCGACACGCACCCCGAAAACGCCCGCGCGCTCTTTGGCGGCGGTCGCTACGATGGGCTTGTTGGGCTATTTGGCGGCGAACCAATGAGTGGCGTTGGCATAGCGCCAGGTCTCAGTATGACCGAGTTATTCATGCACACTCACAGGCTCGTACCAAAGCTCCGCAGCAACACTGATGTATATATGATTGTCATTGGCGATACACTCCGTAGCGCTCAGAAACTTGCCATAGAGCTTCGTAAGGAAGGTGTCAATATAGAGCTTGATACGACAGGCCGTAAAATGGATAAGCAACTTAAAACTGCTGTCAAGAAATCGATTCCTTATCTATTGTTTGTCGGCGAAGAAGAGATCGCCAAAGAGGCATACTCACTCAAAAACACGCTTACCGGTGAAGAAAAGAAGCTTAGTTTTGAGCGAATCGTCAGCACCGTCACCGATCACCGCACTGGCCATAGTGAGGACGACGAATTTGACGTTTCTGATATGATTGCGTAGTCTTGCTTATGTTATACTAATGGCATGAAGCATCGGGTGAGGCGTGGGTTTACCATTGTTGAATTAATCATTGTGATTGTGGTCATCGCAATCCTAGCAACACTTACAGCGCTGTTATACAGCAATGCGCAAAGGCAAGCGCGCGATACGGCGATCCGTGATGCAGCAGACAAATTTGCTCAATCTATTGAACTCATGTCATCAAAAATAAACGGGGGCGCCATAATAAAAGGTGGTTACGGGTCGACAACCGCTGCGACATCAACGGGCTGCATCGACGGAAGTGGTGGCGAGCAAGCACCAGGATATGGAGCGCAGAAGAGTGATGCAAACTATAAGTGTACGTTAGGTGACGCTGTTGTCGCAGCTGGCTATTTAAGTGCATCGTACTTTACAGGATTGCCACCCAATGTCGCAGATGGCAATAGTCCAGTAACGAATTTCATTACTCAAAAATGCAGTGGTGATGGCAAAAACTATCTATTCTATAGCCAAGAAGCGCCGTCATCGGACAGTTTAGCCGCTGTAAATAATGTCCTTAGTACAGTTTGCGCAAGCCAAGTGTCAAGCGTGAGCGGCCGCAACATGGGTGGCGTGATTCAGCTCGATGTGCGTTAGATAGTCCTATCTGTTATAATCTGTAGTTATGAAAACGACAGTCAAACACCTATCTGATACGCGTGTGCTAGTAACGATTACACTTGGGGCTACAGAACTTGAAGCTGCCGAGCAAGTTGCGCTGAAAAAGCTAGCAAAGAATGTTAAGGTTGATGGTTTTCGTAAGGGCCATGTACCAATCGCGTTGATCAAGAAAAACGTTGATCCTAATGAGCTTGGACAAGAAACTATCGAGAACGCTCTTTCTCGCGCGGTTGCGGAAAGCTATCTCGAAAAGGACATACAGGCTCTTGAGCGTCCCGAAGTCGAAATCAAGAAATTCGTACCTGGAGAATCACTCGAATTTACAGCCGAAGGCGATGTCATGCCTAAAGTAACACTCGGTGACTACAAAAATCTCAAGGCTGAGAAAAAGGTGAAAGCCGTCGTAAAGGCCGATATCGAAGATACAATCGAACGCATCCGCAAAGGTTTCGCGACTAAAGAAGAGACCAAATCTGCAGCAAAAGACAGCGATGAGGTAATCATCAAGTTTGTTGGCAAAAAAGATGGTAAAGCGTTTGATGGTGGTACTGGTGACGATTATCCGCTCACACTTGGTAGCAAATCGTTTATTCCCGGCTTTGAAGAGGCGCTCGTTGGCCTTAAGGCTGGCGATAAAAAGGAAGTTGAACTTACCTTCCCTGAGG
>DATIIX010000076.1:0-4010 GCA_035479175.1 Saccharimonadales bacterium (SeqCode)
GATCCACTCGTGCTTGTCGTCTTCACTCGCAAATTCAATCCCTGGATCGAGGATGTTGAGGCCAACGGGATAGTCACGATCAGACGGATCGAACACGACCACATCCTTGCGGCGATTTTCCGGCACGATAGAGAGCAGTTCGCGGAACATGTCACCGTGCGGATCGAGTACGGCCAAGCCTTTGCCATTGAGCATATCTTGGTAAATGGAGCTCTTGAGCAGTGTTGTTTTACCGGTGCCGGTCTTACCAATAATGTAGGTGTGCTTTTGGCGTTGTTCCAAAGTCATACCAATTTCCTGCACTTCACCGCCAAAAAGATTTGCACCAACGATGACGTCGAGCTTCGCATCGCTGCGCTTAATTGAAAGTGGCGCAGCCAACTCGCGACTACGGCTCTTTACGAGGCCTTCAGTCTTGGTAAGGTCAGTGTTTGGGAAATGATAGAGGTCGGACAACTCAGAGCTGGATAAAATGGTCTGCTGGGTAACGACATGGCAAAGCAGCGAACGATTGTGAAACCGGGCGACCCATTTATCTACGGAGGTAATGAGTGGTGCTACTTTACGTGTAGTCATGTGCTGATACGTGCTTGAAAAGGTATCAAATGACGAAACGATGGCGTTGAGGCGTGTGTGGTTGTCGCTGCTATCCGGGGAGGCGACAAGGACGCGCATAGATACCTCAAATAGCTGCTGATCGAGCTTCCCTTTGATTGTATTACCTAGTTCCTGCTCGTATGGGTTATCCGAGGATCGTTTGGGGCCGCCTTTCCAGTCACTCGGAAGATCACTTGTCGTAATAGCCTCAATCACACCAGCAATAATCTTTGCGCCCATCGCGATAAGCCAGAATGGTGCAAGTACGGCACGAAGTAATATGCGTGGTACGTTGATCTTATATTCGGTCAATTTAGGGCGGAGCTGCTTACTGAGTGCTATTTTATGTTCAACATTGCGTATGTGGCGTAGCTCGTTGGGATGAGTATTGTTAAAGACCGGAACGGCGACAATCTGGAAAGAGATCGACGCGTCAGTCGGCAAATTGCGCATGTGCCCGGTAAGATACGCAATTGGGTCATGCTCCTCAAGTGCTTTATGGTTGCCTAACGGCAATACAAAATCATTTGCAAGCTTCAGCTCAGTGATGCTTGTAGGAAGGCTCGCTGAGTCAGGTAAATAGTCATCAATCTCAGTAACTTTCAGGCCGGGCAAGAATGACAGAAGCGTGCGTTTTACGGTTTCTAACTCTCGCTTCGGTATTCTGATTATGTATCGAATGCCATCATCACGAGTTGCGACAATCTCCAATGAATAAGGTTGTTTACGTGCGGCGAGCCGATCCCAGAAACTGTAGTACTTCACCATGCTGCGCAGGAGAATATGCAGCTGCTCAGTCGCATAAGCGGATTTGGTAGTATCTGCTGGAAATGTGAGTTGTAGGAACGAATACGCGGGCTCACTCTCCCCGACACCAAAGCGCCGCAATATAAAGGAAAAGCATGTACGAGATAGTATTGTCCTAGTTTGATGAGCAGCAGGATAAGGATATACGCAGCGCCAAACTCGAGCAGCAATGCTCCGATAACAACCACTAGTGTCCAGCCATCACTCAGGTGATGCGACTGTGTGTAGCGAGCTGGACCGTTGATGAGGGTGTCTATCAAATGCTGCATGTGTGGTTTCTCCAGAATTGCAGTTCACGACATCCACACCATGTCCGCTGCTAGGGTTTATACATAAGGTTTGATTTAACTTTTGAGGTCTCTGAACAATTCAGTAACCGGAACGCCTAAAGATTTTGCGAGTTTGTGCAATGTCGTAATGCGGGGCCACTGGCGGCCTTGCTCGATGTAGCTTACGGTCAAGGCTGTAACATCTGCCTTCTCGGCTAATGATTCTTGCGTAAACCCTTTGGCACGACGAACTTCTGCGAGTCGCTTGCCGAAGGCTGATAAGTACTTGGATTCTTTTGCGTCTCTAGTCATAGGTTCAGCGTATATAACTATGAGTGTTAGTAACACTTAGCACTACTAATAGTTGAGAGTTCGTGTTATGCTCAAAACCAGATGTAACTATTACCAATGCTAATAGTTACCGGAGATGAAAGTGCACGGTCTATTTATTGAAAAATACTCATTAAATCACAAACCATTATCTCAGCAGTTGGCTGAGCACATAGCCACGCATGGATTACAGGGAAAGGTGGCGGTTGTTGCGGATAAGCCGATCACGCTGCTTGCATCCACTCGTAAGTACTGGTTCAGACTTATCCGCCTAACTGAGAATGAAAGAGCAAGTACACTCAACGCCGCTCGAAAAGAATATCTCGAAGTACGCCTAGAACGGATGCGCCAACTACAGTTCACGGCAAAACCGCCAGAAGATTTACTGGAAGCGGACATAACATTTGCAACAGCAGATGATTTTGTACGCAATCCGCCCGATTGCAAGATGATCTATATAACCTACAGCTTTGAGCGCAAAAAACTCCATATGCTAGCAAGTTGGATGCCGAGAAATGGTGTAGTGGTGGTTCTATAGATAAGACTAAGCCGCTCTATACAATCGAGGACATTCTACCGCACCTTAAGTTTATTCGTACTAAGTGGCAGGAGTATATTCTTATTGGTAACATCAAGTATATAATTGCCAATTATATAGAGAGGAGTGATCAAACGTAATGATAAGCGTTATTACTATCAATCCGCTATACTGGTAGTATGACTCAGGAACTTTCGCGCATTGCTATTGTCTGTGATTTTCTTACCACCATGGGTGGGGCGGAAAATGTTGTGCTGGCAATGCACGAGGCGTTCCCCGATGCGCCGATTTATACCGCTATTTATAACGCGGATAAAATGCCGGCATTTAGTAAGCTGGATATCCGTACATCGAGCCTGCAAAACATGCCGAAGAAACTACGCAACTACCACAAGCTGTTCCCTACGCTTGCCGTTAAGGCTATGCGCAAGCTTGACCTGAGTGAGTTCGATATTATCCTGACGAGCAGCTACCTGCACGGCCACCAGGTGACGAAATCTCGCCCAGACCAAGTGATTATTAATTACTGCCACACACCAGCACGCTACTACTGGAGCCATTACGATGAATACCGCCGCGACCCAGGATACGGCAAACTCAACCCTATTATCCGCACATTGATGCCACTGATGATCCCGCACCAGCGCAAGCTTGACTTAGAGGCTGCTAAACAAGTGGATGTGTTTATTGCCAATTCGTCTGAGACCGCTAAGCGTATTAAGAAGTACTACGGCCGAAATGCTACTATTATTCATCCGCCGGTCGATGTGATGCGGTTTAGTCCATCGCGCGAGCGTAACGACTACTATGTAACCATTGGGCGCCAACTGCCATACAAACGCTATGATCTGACTGTGCAAGCGGCCACGCAACTTGGTATTAATCTGAAGGTATTTGGCAATGGCCCGATGCACGAAAAACTCGTCGCGATGGCTGGGCCAACTGTGCATTTTTACACGGATCGATTTGGCGATGCATCGAATAGTGAAGTTGAAGAGGCACTTAATAATGCTAAAGGATTCATTTACCCAGCCGAGGAAGATTTCGGGATTGTTACTGTGGAGGCACTCGCCGCTGGTGCGCCTGCGATCGCACTTGCAAAGGCTGGCACGCTCGATATCGTGCAGGACGGTGAAACAGGCATACTGTTTGAGCATCAAACGGTCGAGGATGTGGTTACCGCGATCAAGCGAGCCGAGGAAATTACATTCTTCCCGTCGAAATTACAGCGCACGGCAAAACGATTTAATACGTCACTGTTTATTACTAAGCTGCGCAAGGTTGTTACCGACCAAATTCACTAGCACAACAGCTCGCCATAATGCTATAGTTTACTTATGGAGAGTTTACCGGTGGGGCAAAATGATGTTGAGAGGCTTAATGCCGAGCCTGCTACAGGTCCAGGAACACCAATAGCTCAGGATACTCCACCTCAGAATATCCAACCGCAGATGGCTCCCCCATCTGCG
>DATIIX010000077.1:0-5798 GCA_035479175.1 Saccharimonadales bacterium (SeqCode)
CATAAGCATAAACCGTATGTCAAGTTGTTTGTGCGTCATAAAACTCCCCTCTCTCCATATCACCTCATTAGGAGGTAGACGGGCGATTAAATCTTCAGGTAGCGCCTAGTTGCAAGTAGTGATGAAATTGTACCAATAAGCGCTCCGACCACGATAGCACCAAGCAACACAAGTCCAATGTACGTAGTATAGAGTTCCATTGTAGGTTGGATAGACACTCCCCATGCGGCAACCTTATCATGAATACTCAGCATAATCATAAATGTTAATACGGTTGCGATAACCGCTGCAATAAAGCCATATACCATAGCTTCAACCACAAATGGACCGCGAATAAAGCCTTTATCTGCGCCAATTAACTTCATCATCTCAATCTCATCACGACGGTTAAAGATGGCCATGCGAATCGTATTAAAGATAATCAGCATTGACATCGCGGTAAAGAGAATGCTTGCACCAATACCTACCTGTTGCGCAGTATGTGTCCATGCTGCAATCGTATCGGTTGCTGACTTGCGGTTGCCCATAAAACTTGGCGGTGTCGAATCATCAATATATTGCTTGAGGGGTTTGTTGGTCCTCACAAAATCCACAAGCTGGCTCGTATCATTCACGTTTTTAAGATTAACGCGAATTGTCGCTGGAATTTTATCAGTGGCCTGAGTAAGTGCACTCAGGGTTTTAAGATCACTCTTATTCTTCTGGGCAAAATCCGCCTTCCCCTGCTCGGTACTAATAAAGTTCACCGACTCGACATTCGAAAGTTTCTTAAGATCACCTATAATCGGACCTGCCTGCTTTTCAGTCGTCCCTGTCTTGAGATAAATAGAGCGATCGATATTACGAGCAATATGCGTTGCCGTATCAGTAAGGATGTTCTGGGCAGCAACAGTAATGAGCACCGTTACTAGCGTTAGGGTCATTACAGCAGTTGCTGCGATTGTTAGCCAGGTATTACGAGTAAAGTTATTTACGCCATAGCGACACATTCGAAGGAATGTAATCCACTGACGACGATGCTGCTTTGCCTGCGCAAAAGCCTTAGTGTTCTTTTCCTTACTCATTGTCGGTAGCTCCCCTGAGCTTGGTCAGACGTAATCTTGCCATGCTCAATCGTAATCACGCGGCGTTTCAACTTGTTAACGATCTCGACATTGTGAGTAGTTAAAAGGACAGTAGTGCCGTATTTATTAATCTTTTCCAGTAATCGAACAATATCCCAGCTGTGCTTTGGGTCAAGGTTACCCGTTGGCTCATCGGCAATTAAAATCTTCGGTTGGCGTACAACTGCACGCGCGATTGCCACGCGCTGACGCTCCCCACCGGAAAGTTGGTGTGGGAACTGCTTCTCTTTGCCAGTTAAGCCCACAAGCTCAATTACCTTTGGTACTGTATTCTTAATCTCACGGTTAGTCATACCGGCAATTTCGAGTGCAAATGCTACGTTCTCAAATACCGTACGCTGTGGCAATAATTTGAAATCCTGAAAAACCACACCAATTTTACGACGAAGTAGTGGGATATGTTTATCTTTCAGTGTGTCGTAATCAATACCGCCAACGACGATCTTACCACTAGTTGGCTTCTCTTCACGTGTCAACAATTTAAGTAGCGTGCTCTTACCTGCTCCAGACGTACCGACAATAATCACAAATTCATTCGGCTCGACATGCAAAGACACCCGGTTTAATGCCGGCTTGCCATCTTTGCCGTACGACTTGGTTACCCTATCTAACAGAATCATTACTTAGCCCAGTATAGCATAAGAATAACCACTAAACCACCGTGCCATGAGCACGTTACTGCTTAGTTGCTTGGGCGGTAAGATATGCATCAATAAATCCATCAATATTACCATCGAGCACCGATTTTGCATCCGTAACTTCGTATTTTGTACGCGTATCTTTAACGAGTGTGTAAGGGTGCAATACGTAATTGCGAATCTGCGCGCCCCAACTTGCAGACTCCCCTGCACGTAGATCCGATAGCGTATCAGCGTGCTGTTCGGCGAGCATCTGTGCAAGTTTGCTACGAAGAATCTTAAGTGCTGTTTCTTTATTTTGTATCTGACTGCGCTCATTCTGAATAGCCACAACGATCCCAGTCGGAATATGAGTGACACGCACTGCACTATCAGTAGTATTCACACTCTGTCCACCATGGCCGCCGCTCCGGTATACATCAATTTTGAGATCTTTATCGTCCACTTTCACTTCATCAGGCGCATCGATTTCTGGCATAATTTCAACAAGAGCAAAACTTGTCTGACGGAGGTTATCCGAGTTAAACGGACTCAAGCGAACCAAGCGATGTACGCCATGCTCACTACGAAGCCGACCATAAGCGTAAGACCCGCTCACGATATAAGTAGCATTTTTAATACCCGCCTCTTCGCCAGTAGAACGCTCGATAAGCTCAACATGCATATCGTTTGCCTCTGCCCAGCGCAGATACATACGCTCAAGCATCTCCGTCCAATCCTGCGCATCAGTACCGCCAGCGCCCGAACTTAACTTCAGCACGGCCGCATGGGAATCATATTCACCACTCAGTAGTAATTCCTTATGGCGCTGAGCATACTCCAACTCGAATACATCAAGCTGACTATTAAATTCCGCTGCCATGCTATCGTCACCCAGCTCCATCAATTCAACAATATCGCTCACCTGCGAATGCAGAATATTCCACGGCTCAACTTGGCCTTTAAGTGTGGCTGATTGGCGCGATAAATTCTGCGCACGCTCTAAATTGGCCCAAACATTTGCATCGGCAAGTTGCGCATCGATTGCTTCTAATTCTTCAGACTTTGCGCTGATATGAAGTGAGTCGCAGTCGGCGGTGATATCGGCAAGTAATTCGTTTGCCCGTTTCTTCAGTGGTTGCATCTCTTTACATTGTATCATCACCTCTAGCGTTAGTGATACACTGAGCATATGAAGATTGGCGTATTTGATTCTGGCCGCGGCGGTGAATTCATCGCAGAGGGTTTGCAAAGACTCTTACCAGAACATACGTTTATAGTAGTAAACGATCGCGAACACGTACCCTATGGATCACGCAAAGATAGTGAGATTATTGAGCTTACAACAAAGGCTATTCAGCCGCTACTAGAGGTTCACTGCCCTATTATCGTCATTGCTTGCAATACCGCAACAATGGCTGCAATTGCTATCTTACGGAGACAATTTCCAGAAATAAAATTTGTTGGCATCGAACCAATGATTAAGCCGGCAGCCACCACATCAACTACCCATCACGCGACTGTACTTGCAACCCCGCTTACACTCAAAAGTAAGCGATATCAGCATCTACTCCATCAATACGCCAGTGAACTTATTATTGACCAGCCAAATGCAGCTGGGTGGGCCGCCGCTATTGAACACGACAAGGCTGACATGATTTCATTTGATGAAGTGGCTACAAGTATAGCAAGTGGCAGTGATACAGTCATCCTTGCCTGCACACATTACATTACACTCAAGCGTCAGCTACAAATTCGCTTCCCTGGCGTGAATATTCTAGAGCCCACAGAGGCAATTGCTCGTCAAATTACGCGACTGGCTTTTGAGTTTGAGATGTGACCGGCTCAACGATATGCTTTCGTTCGTCAATTCTACTAATACGACGTACTAAAAAGGGATGGTTGCTGAACGTCTGCGCAAGATGGTTCATCGGTCGCTCAGCGGTATATTGAAGCCACTGGCGAGCAATATCATTCATACTACTCGCAACGTCAGGGCCAACATGCACCTTAATAAGCGCTTGCTTCACAAGTTCCGAATCTTGCATATACATAAGCGCGAGCCGATCAGCCGTAAACTCAGTGCGACGCTGCCAAAAGCCGGCAAGCCAGGTAAAAATAGCACCAAGTACAGGCACGGCCATAAATGGTTGTAAGTACACCGCAGCATTCACATGGCCATATTTAATGTGTGCCATCTCATGCACTAACACCACCTTGAGCTCATCTTTGCTTAAGTAGCGAATCGTACCTGATTGCAACACGATAGCGTACGGACGCGCAAATCCAAATGAATAGGCATTAATCACCGGATCCTGTGTCACAAATATCTCCACCCGTGGCATTTCCAAATCCGCCGACACTTCATTAGCCCAATCACGAAGCCACGCATACGCGCTATATTCAACCTGCAGTGAATTACCCAGCATTACTTGGCGCTGCAGTCGGACCATAAACATACCAACTACAAGTGCCACACCAAAAAGTACACCCGCACCAATGATAGTACCGATAATCCCCACCATAATTATATCTGCCGTGTCGCTACCAGACATATCATTCGTAAAGTAGTTAATAATAAAATATGTACTTGATGCTAAGAAGAAAACAACAAACGTAATGGCAAGTACGACAATGTCACTCGTCGAAAAAGCCCGCTGGACCGCCAACCGGCCTTTTGTCACATCCTTTGCCATCTTATAGCGCCTCTACTGCGGCCACGAATTGGTCGCCACGATGACTATAATTATCATACTGATCAAAACTCGCACTCGCAGGACTCAGTATAACGACACTCCCCTCGGGCGCAACTTCATGCGCCTTTTCAACCACTTCGTTCATGCGCCCAGTCATGCGGTAGCACACTACTTCTTGCTCAGCACAAAGATGTGCGATTGTTTCACCAGTCTGGCCAATAGCAATCACCGCAGCATTTGCTGCTCTACATTCAGCAACAATCTCATCGTACTCTACACCCTTGCTCGAGCCACCCAAAATAATAAACCGAGGTGCCGCAAATGATCGTAATGCCGCAATAGCACTCCCCGACGTAGTAGCAATACTATCATCGTAATAGGATACGCCATCCACTGTGCGTACAAACTTCAATCGATGGTTAAGACCATGGAATGATTTCAGGCCGGCCTCAACCGCAGATCGCTCGGCCCCAGCTGCAAGCGCCGCACTAATAGCAGCACACGCATTCTCACGGTTAAACTCACCAACCAACTGTAGCGCATCAACCGAGCAAATACGCGTATCTTCAGCATAGAATGCATCACCATCTACATACACTTGCCCATCATCAGGGATACCGTATCGAACAGGCTGTGACACGCCAGAATGTGCAATTTCACTTGACCACCGATTTGTTGGATGATACAGTGCAATGTCATCAGCACTCTGATGACGAACAATCTGCGACTTTGCTTCAATATACTCCTCAAAGCTCGTGTGTACATCTAGATGATCCGGCTCAAGCATCAATATAATCGCAATACGTGGACTCGCGTGGGCATCCCACAGCTGAAAACTCGACATTTCGTAAACAACGATGTCATCTTTCTTAATGCTCGCAAGCTCCTCTAGTGCCGGCACGCCAATATTACCCACCAGGTGAACCGTACAGCCTGATTCTTTCAAAATGGCCGCTATTAGACTTGAGGTCGTACCCTTACCTTTGGTGCCAGTCACACCAATGATTGGTGCGGGGCACTCTTTCAAAAATTCATTAGTTGCCGACCAAACTTTATCCCCGTAAGGTAACTTTACGGGATTGATACTTGGCGAACGGATAATCAAATCAAAATCTCCAAGTTCAGCAAACGCCTCAGCACCTAAAATCGCCCCAGCAGCCTCAGCAGGCACGCTTAGGCTATCGCGCTCATCTGCAATCGTTACTTCGGCGCCTTTGGCGCACCAATAATCAAAGCTCGCCTTCCCCTCAATTCCGTAGCCAGCGATTGCAACCTTCATATGTATATTGTACCAGTTTTAGGATTCAGGAGTTGAGAAAACCTTACCAAGCTTGTCGCTCAGCGTTACGATATCCTCTTTA
>DATIIX010000078.1:0-7372 GCA_035479175.1 Saccharimonadales bacterium (SeqCode)
ACAGGGCGGCGGCCGTTACTATGATTCAACCTACGAAGGTGTAATTCCAAACCTCGAGCGACGCCATACGGAAACCGATAGCGAATTTATGCGTAAAGACATCGAGCGCTTTATGCGTGAGCGTGAGTGTACGGCATGTCATGGCGCTCGTTTGAAGCCTGTAGTACTCGCTGTAACAGTGCATGGTTTATCAATCATGGACATCTGTAATCTTGGTGTCGACGATGCAATCGAGCTCTTTAATGGCTTGAAGTTCGACGAAGGCGAAATGACGATTGCGAAACTCGTGCTAAAGGAGATTATGGCCCGCCTTGGCTTTATGAGTAATGTCGGCCTCAGCTATCTTGAGCTCTCACGCGCAGCGAACACATTGAGCGGTGGTGAAGCGCAGCGTATCCGTCTTGCGACCCAGATCGGATCTGGTCTACAAGGTGTGCTATATGTGCTCGACGAACCATCAATCGGCCTTCATCAGCGTGATAATGACAAATTGATTGAGACATTGAAGCACCTCCGTGACCTTGGTAACTCGGTGTTGGTCGTTGAACATGACGAAGATACTATTGCACAAGCGGATTTCTTAGTTGATGTAGGTCCTGGCGCTGGTGTACACGGCGGTATGATTGTTGCTGCCGGTAGCCCGAGTGAAGTTGCAAAGAACCCCGACAGCATTACCGGTCGTTACTTAGTAGGAACCGAAAAAATCGCCGTACCGAAAAAACGTCGGGCAATTGATCGCGATCGTAAACTTTTGGTCCGTGGTGCCAAAGAAAACAACCTTAAGAACATCGACGCCGCGTTTCCACTTGGCGTAATGACGCTTGTAACGGGTGTGAGCGGTAGCGGCAAGTCAACGTTAGTGAATGATATCTTAGCGAAAGAACTTGCCGCTCGCTTGCACCGTGCCCAAGAAGTGCCAGGCACACATGATAATATCGAGGGCATTAACCAGCTCGATAAAGCAATCATTATCGACCAGTCGGCGATTGGCCGTACGCCGCGATCTAACCCAGCAACGTACACCGGTGTGTTTACGCCAATCCGTGAACTATTCGCTGGCACGCCAGAAGCAAACATCCGCGGCTACAAAGCGGGGCGCTTTAGCTTTAATGTAAAGGGTGGGCGCTGCGAGAATTGCCAGGGTGATGGGGTAATTAAGATTGAAATGCACTTCTTGCCTGATGTGTATATCCAATGTTCTGAATGTCATGGTAAGCGCTATAACCGTGAAGCACTAGAAATTAAGTACAAGGGCAAAACAATCAGTGACATACTTGAAATGACGGTTGCAGAGGCTGCTGAATTCTTCGAGAATGTTCCCGCGATCTACCGTAAACTCGCAACCATCAACGAAGTAGGGCTTGGCTACATTAAACTTGGTCAGCCCGCAACTACCTTCAGTGGTGGTGAAGCGCAGCGTATCAAACTCGCGAGTGAATTGAGTCGACGAAGTACCGGTAAGACGCTTTACATCCTCGATGAGCCAACTACGGGATTACATACCGCCGACGTAAAGAAGCTGCTTGAGATCTTGCAACGCCTTGTGGAAGGTGGTAACAGTATGGTAATCATCGAGCACAACCTCGAGGTGATCAAATGTGCCGACTGGATCATTGACCTCGGCCCAGAAGGCGGTCAGGGCGGCGGTATGATTATTGCCGAGGGCACGCCTGAGGATATCGCAAAAGCCAAGGGCAGCTTTACGGGTAAGTATCTCAAAGACGTCCTCGCAAAGTAAATAGTACAATCTAAAAGAATTACTCGCCGTTATTTGCGGCGAGTAATTCTTTTTTTAATATGGTGCGTAATCTTTGCTCTGGTTTCAGGCTCTTTTAACACATGAGCCAGCCCAGGCAGAAGTGATAAGAAAATAATGAGCAGGGCAGCGATTTCAATGTTGATACCGAGCTTTTGAATGACGGCTCCGGCAAAGTATCCAAGGAACGTAAAGCCGCATGTCCATATGAGTGCTCCTATTAGGTTAAATGTAACGAATGTCTTATAGGGCATACGACTGATCCCGGCGACGACAGGCGAGAAGGCGCGAACAATTGGCACGAACATTGCCATTACAATCGCCTTAGAACCATTGTCTTCGTAGAAATTCTCAGCCTGCTGGAGGTACTCTTGGCGGAAGAATCGACTGTCGGGGCGACGGAAAAGACGCCTGCCTACTTTGCGACCAATGTAGTAGCCAGTACTGTTGCCAACAACTGCTGCCCCGAAGAGCAATGCGGCGAATATAACAATATTGATATGAAAAATGCCTTGGTTGACGAGTGTCCCGGCAATGAAAAGCAGGCTGTCACCGGGCAAGAAGAAACCTGCCATGAGTCCTGATTCAGCAAAAATAACTAAGATAACAGCAAGCGGGCCTAGATTGGTAATTGCGTGTAATAAGTTCTCCATTACTTTGATTGTAGCATACTACTGTTTGCTTGAGCATTTTGATACGTGGTATAGTAGTAAGTGCAAATATCACACCTCCGCACAGGTATCTAACGAAAGGAAGAGAGAAATGGGAGAGAAGATAAGTCTTAGTATTAGTGAGCGTACCGTTCACGGTAAGAAAGTTCGAAGTCTACGCGCCAAGGGCATTACACCGGGCGTTGTGTATGGTCACGGTATAGAACCTATGCCAATTCAAGCTGATACTGGCGAGGTTCGGCGAGTTGTAGCGCAGGCGGGCAAACATACGCCGGTACACCTAACAGGGGCAAAACGACGTATTGCATTGATTAAAGATATTGAGTTTGACGCCACAAAACATGGTATAGTTCGTCATGTTTCGTTCCACGCGGTAAACGCAGATGAGCCAGTACACGCCGAGGTCCCGGTTCACTTGCTTGGTATCGGTGAAAGCGAAGCTGAAAAAGCAGGATTTGTCGTTTTGCAGGCAATAGATAAAGCCGAAGTCAGAGCACTTCCAGCAGACTTACCCGAAGCGCTTGAAGCAGATATTACCACTCTTGCGACTGTGGGTGATCGTGTCACGCTCGGTGACATTAAGCTGCCAAGCGGCGTAGAGCTCGTCGAGCACGACACCGGTCGTCATGACGATGATGAAGAGGAAGAAAAGCCTTCAATCACCGACTTAGTCGTTGCGAACGTGTACGAGCCCGCTGCGCTTGAGGCGGCTAACGAAGCGGCCGCAGGTGAGGGCATTAATGAAGAGCAAGTGGCTGTAGAAGGCGAACAAGAAACAGGTGCCGAAACGAAGGAATCGTAGGCAGATACATCAAAAATACCGCACCGTATATACGGTGCGGTATTTTTTAGTACTCGCTATCGTCATACGTATATTCTTGGGCATGATAGTGTATACCCTGATCATATAACTTGACGAAATCGCGGGCGCTTTCGAAGATTTTATCCTGCGCGATAAGCTCCTCTTGCGTCATCCAGAAGTTCCTTCCTCCCTCAAATGCTTCCATCATCTCACCACTTACATTGTTACAGTACATAATGACGAAGATTTTATCTTCAAGTAAACTGCCGTCCAATTTACGATAATCGCGTTTATGGAAGATATGGCTGAAAGTGAATTTGCCAATAAGCCCTGTCTCTTCTTTCAGCTCGCGGGCAGCTGCTTCTGCAAAACTTTCACCCCATCGAACCTTGCCGCCAAGGCGACCATAGAATCCATAGTATGGTTGCTTAAGGCGTTGCTGTACAATAAACTCGCGGCGATTGCCCTGCTGTCGTTCCACAATCAATGCGACCGATACTTTTGGCTGCTTCTCGATCTCATTTTCGTCAGTATCCATGCGATTAGCATACTCTTTACCATGCGGCGTAAGCGTGTAGCCGCTATCCATTTTTTCAACCAGCCCCGCACCAATCAGCTTCTTGATATGAAATGTAAAGTGGTCGCTGCTGAGGCTAGTTGTTTTTTGAAGTTCGGCAAAATTAGCATGAGGCACGAACAAAAGTGCGCGAAGTATGCTAGTTTGAACAGTGTGAACGTCTGGTTCGTAAGTCATAGAGCTATGGTAGCACTGGCTGGCCGGGCAATCTAGTAAAGTCGACTTTACTCATCTGCCTCGATGAAGCCGCCCGACTGGTGCTTCCAAAGCGAAGCGTAGATGCCTTTCTTTTTGAGCAGTTCCTGGTGACTTCCGTCCTCAGCAATTGTACCGTGCTCAAGCACGATAATACGATCAAGTTGCGCAATGGTACTGAGACGGTGAGCGATTACAATACTAGTACGCTTCTGCATTAAGGTATTAAGTGATTCTTGAATAAGCTTCTCACTTTCGCTATCGAGTGCTGACGTCGCTTCATCAAGCACGAGAATGGGTGCGTCTTTCAATAATGCGCGGGCAATCGCTATGCGTTGGCGTTGACCTCCACTCAACTTGATGCCACGCTCACCAACCATTGTCTCAAGGCCTTCTGGAAGTTTTTGAATAAATTCCCATGCATGCGCCTGCTTAGCCGCTTGAATAATTTGCTCGCGGGTTGCATCTGGCTTGCCATAGGCGATATTATCTGCCAGTGTACGGTGGAAGAGCAACGGTTCCTGTGCAACATAGGCAATCGACTGGTGCAGGCTTTGTTGGGTAACCTCGGCAATATTCTGGCTATCAATGGTGATTAAGCCTTTGTCAATGTCACTGAATCGAAGCAGGAGTCGGGTAAGGGTTGTTTTACCTGAGCCACTATGGCCAACAAGGCCAACGCGTTCACCCGGGTTAATAGTGAGTGACAAATTATTAAAAATCCGCTCACCCTTGCCGCCGTCATGGGCGAATGTCACATCATCGAATGCAATCTCACCTTTTGTAGCATCGAGGTGCTTGGTCGTTTTGTCTTTAATATCAAACTCGAGCTTTAGTTCTTTTGTCATCGCTAACGCGTCACCCATCACGCTATTGTACTGACGCATTACATGGTTGAGTGACCAAAGGTTCCGACCAACACCAAGTGTGTAAGTAAGCATCAAGTAAACAGCTCCCACCTGAATGCTGTGGTGCTCACCTGCAACAGCGGCAAAGCCCAGCGCACAAACGTAAATTACCATGATAAGGCTCGACCATACGGTACTAACTTTCAAGAATCCACGCATAGAATCAAACGAACGATCGCCCCATTCCGCAGTGCGTGCGTCCATTGAGCCTTGCTCATGGGTTGACCCACCGAATGCCTTCACCGTTGCAATGTTTGTAATAACATCAGCAATGAATCCGGTCATCTTGTTCCAGGCTTCGGTTTCACGCTCGTTCAACGTACGCATAAAACGTGAGCCAAATAAGACGCTAAGCGCGAAAATGACAGAAACAACCAAGAGAAACAGCGCATATTGCCAATAGACAAACGAAAGAATTGTTACGGCTGCAGTAATGCTTGCAAAGATTGGAAGCAAGTCCCAGATAATAGTATCCCAGAAACGCTCGAACGAGCTAAGCAACTTAGTGGTCTGACTGATGATCGAACCACCAAATCGGTTGGCGTGGAAATTAAGGCTATGGCCCAACAAGTGCTTGATGACTTTTGAAGCTAGGTTACGTGCCGCAAGTACCTCAAATGACCAGGTAAACCAAAGCGTGAGGCGCCATGATATCACGGTACTTGCGAGTAGCGTACCACCATAAGCAGCGATTAGTGGAATACTACCGTTGAGGGTAATTGAACCAGCCTGAAGCATATCGATAAACTTCGACAGGATGAACGGCGCGACATAGCCTTCGGTGATAACCGAAAAGAGCACGAAGAAAATTGCGAGATTGCGTCGCTTTGAAAATGGTTTTGTTGTGCGCCAGAATAGCGCGAGTATGTCTTTTTGCATACGATCCTTTCTGGGAATGGGCACACCTGTAGCGCGGGTGCTGATGATGAAATGGGAGATTACTATGTAGAAGTATTACGCCACACGGAAGGGCGCAATAACGGCAATTACAGAATCTAACATTGATTGGCCTTTCCTTTAGCGGTTAACAATAAAAGCTATATTAACACGATGTTGTTATATGTGCAAGCTCTGAAGACTTAATCTTCGATAAAACCCCCCGACTGATGTTTCCAGAGAGAAGCATAGATACCCTGTTTCTTCTTGAGGAGTTCAGCGTGAGTACCATCTTCAATGATGGTACCGCGATCGAGGACAATAATGCGATCAAGCTTTGCGATAGTACTCAGACGGTGAGCAATCACAATACTCGTGCGACCTTCCATGAGTGTCTCAAGGCTCGCCTGAATGAGCTTCTCACTTTCACTATCGAGTGCCGACGTCGCTTCATCAAGCATTAGGATTGGTGCGTCCTTTAAGATAGCGCGGGCGATTGCGACGCGTTGGCGCTGGCCACCGCTAAGCTTAATGCCACGCTCACCAACAACTGTTTCAAATTGATGGGGCAATCGCTCAATGAATTCTAAGGCATGCGCCTCTGCCGCGGCATCGCGGATTGCATCCATTGTTGCGCCTGGCTTGCCATAGGCAATGTTCTCTGCAAGCGTTCGGTGGAAGAGTAGCGGCTCCTGAGCGACATAAGCGATTGATGAACGCAAGCTATGCTGAGTAATATTTGCAATATCCTGGCCATCAATACTAATCACGCCATTGGTTAAATCGTCAAAACGCAGCAGCAACTTTGTGATTGTCGTTTTGCCCGCGCCCGACACGCCGACGAGACCGACCTTTTGCCCAGCAGGAATATGCAAGTCAAGATTCGCGAGAACGTCTGTTCCCTTGGAGTCGCTATATGCATAACTGACATTATCAAAGTCGATCACACCATTAGTAACCTCAAGATCCGTGCTTGACATGTCAACAACTTTTGGCGGATCAAGCAAAATTTCTGTCATCGGTGTTGCCTCGAGTAGGATTTTATCGTAGCCATTAATAAGCTCGCCAAGGGTAAAGAGTTGGGCGGCGAGACGCTGCAAATACGCAATGGTGAAGATAGCGATCGCAAGGGGCATGGCATGATGAAGTAGGAGTGTGCCAATGATTACAATCGAAGCAATCTGGAAGATCTGCATAAAGAAGATGCGCCCGGAGCCCTCGTAGCTCATAATCGTGAAATCTTTGTAATATGCGCGCTGATACTCGCGGCTAATTGCTTCTGTGCGCCCGATCTCGTAGGCTTCACCAGCGAATGTTTTAACAGTAAGGTTATTCGTAATAGTATCCGCAACGGCGCCGTTTACCTCGGAAATTAACCGTTTGCGTTCGGCGCGAATACCCTCACGCATACGACGGAACACCCGTACCTGGACAAGTAGGCCCACGATCAAGAAGAGTATAACTATCGCGAGCGTTGGCGTGTGCGCTGCAATAAGTGTAAGGCCAACGAGGATATTGATAGCAAACGACATTGTGCGCAGTAAGAAGAGATCTTGAATACCAACATGACCGTTGATAAAATCGATA
>DATIIX010000079.1:0-8302 GCA_035479175.1 Saccharimonadales bacterium (SeqCode)
GTGGGCGTATACGACTTGTCAAGTTTGGTAATGATTTTTGCATTGGCCGCCATGATGAACTTAATGGGGCTTGTTATGGAAGTCCACAATCAAACAACAAAAAAGACAAGCTGGCTAAGTTACGTCATGGGTTGTTTGGCCGGCATAGTACCATGGTTGGTGATAGCGTTTTATATGTGGCTTGGAGCCGAAAATGGCAGCAAGGCTCCGACGTTCGTCTACTGGATATTCGTCTCGATATTCGTATTCTTTAACTGTTTTGCGATAAATATGTTTTTACAATACAAAAAAATTGGACCCTGGAAAAACTACGTATATGGTGAATATGCCTATATTATTCTGAGTCTCGTTGCCAAATCGCTATTAGCATGGCAAGTCTTTGCTGGAACACTACGACCATAGTTCAGTCGTCTGTCTAACCGGTCAAGCTAAATCTTTTTCAAAAGGAGTAAAGGATGCCGTATAATAAGTAACGAATGAAACGGGTATTACGCTACGATTCAAGATCATTAGGCTTTACAATTGTCGAGCTGCTAATCGTCATCGTTATAATCACAATTTTGGCTGCAATCACTATTATTTCCTACAATGGAATCCAGAATCGCGCCAAAGATGCTGCGCTTAACGATCAGATCCAAAAACTGCAAAACGCCGTCGAACTATATAACACAGCGAATGGAAGCTACCCTAAATCGGCAAACTGGGGGCAGATGGGCCTCGCCGATTCTACTGGCGTCTGGCCTGTCCAAAACATGGCACAATATGGTGTAACAGCTCAGCTTTTGGTTTCGCCGTATGACACGTCCGGGGAAGCTAACTCAATTCAAGAGCAAGGCAACTGGACGACATCCTCTCGGTCACTCAACGGCATCATTGGCTGGGTTTCAATAATTGACCCTTCGCTCGATGCATCTGCCGGACACTGGACATGCTTCAATCCTGGTGAGATCTGCACAGGATATCGTTTCTGGTGGCGGACAAGCGACGGTGTGCTTCATACAATAGCAGGCGGACTAACCCCACCGTCACCATAAAAATTTCGCCGCAAACGAGAAACATCACGTAAATGGAAGATCAATGAAATCTAAGCGCATCAACCTACAATCAACCCTTATCGAAGCAGCTGGTTGGTACGGTGCAGCTGCGGTGTTGCTTGCATACACACTCGTCAGCTTCAACGTTATTTCGCCGCATGGATGGACGTACCAGTTACTCAATTTCACTGGCGCCGTTGGTGTGCTAATTATTTCGTACATGAAGCACGCTAAACAACCCGCATTGCTCAATTTTGTTTGGGCTATCATTGCCTTTGTCGCATTAGTTCAACTAGCTATCAATCATATCTAAGTCATTCTCGGTAGTATGTAGTTGTACATTCGTCATACGCATACGCATATTGTATATCCCACCGTGGGCGAGTAGCATAAAAGACTGGAGGTACACATATAATGAAAATTTCATCCATTCACGCCCGACAGATTCTAGATAGCCGCGGCAACCCAACTGTTGAAGCAGATGTTATACTCGAGAACGGTATCCTTGGCCGTGCAGCGGTGCCATCAGGTGCCAGCACTGGATCGCATGAGGCAATCGAACTTCGTGACGGTGGTAATTTATATGGCGGCAAATCCGTATTACATGCTGTTGCACATGTTAATGGCGAGATCAGCGAAGCACTTGTTGGTATGGAAGTAACTAACCAGACAGATATCGACCAAAAGATGATTGACCTCGACGGTACGGATAACAAAGGCCGTCTAGGGGCAAACGCAATTTTGGCAGTGTCACTCGCATGCGCAAAGGCAGCAGCGCTCGCGAAAGACAAACCATTATATGTATATATTGCATCGCTTGCTGGCAACGGCAAACTCATGCTGCCACTCCCTATGATGAACATCATTAATGGCGGCAAGCACGCAGCAGATAGCACTGACATTCAGGAATTTATGATTATGCCCGTTGGTGCTGCAAATTTTAGCGACTGCATTCGTATGGGCGCTGAGATTTTTCAAGCTCTTGGCAAAGTACTGAGGAGCAAAGGCTACGCGACAACCGTCGGCGACGAAGGCGGATATGCGCCAGCAGTGAAGAATGGCAACGCCGAAGCCCTCGATCTTATTAGTGAAGCAGTGGCAAGCGCCGGCTACAAACTTGGCGAAGATGTGGTGCTCGCGCTCGACGTAGCAAGTAGTGAACTTATGCAAAACGGTAAATATAGCCTTGCAACTGAAGGCAAACGGCTTTCTAGCGAAGAAATGGTTACATTCTATGAAGATCTCGCTAACAGATTCCCGATCGTATCGATCGAAGACGGTCTCGGCGAAGATGATTGGGATGGCTGGAAGCAACTCACCAAAAAACTCGGCAACCACATTCAGCTCGTTGGTGACGATCTGCTCGTAACCAACACTGAGTTCTTAAAGCGCGGCATTACCGAAAAAGCTGGTAACGCGATTCTGATCAAAGTAAACCAAATCGGCACGCTCACCGAAACGATCCGCGCTGTCAATATGGCTCACGATGCAGGCTGGAAGGCGATTATTTCACATCGCTCTGGCGAAACAGAGGATACGACAATCGCACACCTTGCAATCGGCCTCGGCACTGGCCAAATTAAAACAGGTAGCCTTTCACGAACCGACCGCGTAGCAAAATATAACGAGCTCATGCGCATCGAAGAGCAGCTCGGCGAAGGCGCCACCTTTGCAGGTCGCGGTGCCGTGGAGCAAAAATAATGGCATACCTCGTATTAGTTCGCCATGGTCAATCTAAGTGGAATGCCCTCGGACTCTGGACAGGTCAGCGCGATATCGAGCTCACCGATCAAGGCAGGGAAGAAGCACGTCGTGCCATTGAACACCTAAAAGACATTCCCCTCCACAAAGCACATACGTCAAAGCTAATTCGCGCCAAGCAAACACTCGAGGAAATCAAGCAAGCACTCAATCAAGTTGAGCTCGAAACAGTTGAGCATGAAGCCCTCAATGAGCGTGATTATGGCGACTACACTGCCAAAAACAAGTGGGAAATCGCCGACCAACTCGGCGAGGAGGAATTCACGAAGCTTCGCCGTAACTGGGATCATCCAGTGCCAGGCGGCGAAACGCTCAAGGATGTTCATGCTCGCGTATTACCATACTACGAACAAGAAATCCTCAAAGATCTCAAAGAGGGTAAAAATGTAATTGTAGCCGCACATGGCAATTCACTCCGCGCGCTCATGAAACATCTTGATAGCCAGCCAGAAGATAAAGTGCATGAACTCGATATCGGCACAGGTGAAGTACTGGTCTATGAGATTTCAGAAGATGGCACAGTCCTCGTCAAAGAAATCCGTGCCAAAGGCGGCAAAGCCTAACAATTAATCCGAAAACAAGCGCTCCACCCAGGACGCTTGTTTTGATATAGTAATATAAGCATGAAATCTAGTCCCGAAACACTCTTTTTCAAAACATCCGACGAATGGGAAACCTGGCTTGCGCAAAACTATACCCTTGAAGAGGGCGTATTACTCAAATTCGCTAAAAAAGAATCGGGCATTACCTCACTGAATTATGCAGGTGCGCTCGACATCGCACTATGTTATGGCTGGATTGACGGCCAAGTCTATGCTATCGACGAAACGTTCTATGCACAAAGATTTACGCCGCGCCGCACCCGAAGCATTTGGTCGAAGCGCAACGTCAGTAAGGTCGAGGAACTCATAAAGCTCGGCAAAATGAAAGTCCCAGGCATCGCCGCAGTCGAGGCGGCCAAAGCAGACGGTCGTTGGGAGCAGGCGTATGAATCATCGTCAAATGCCACCATACCGCCGGAACTACAAGTCGCACTCAAGGCGAATCCAGCCGCTAAAGAATTCTTCGAAACCCTTAATAAAACCAATCGCTACTCCATAATCTGGCGCATTGCCACGGCGCGTAAACCCGAGACGCGTGCTGCTCGAATTACCAAGCTTATTGCTATGCTTGAAAATCACGAAAAGTTCCACTAACATTGGACATTTCTCGTATGGAAGCTTATGCTAGGCATAATGACTCGCTTACATCGACACAAGCAGCAAAAATCGCAAAAAACACTCATTGTTAAAAAGCAGCAAAAGCCAAAATTTATTGACCGGCTTGTCTATGTCGCCGCAATCGTCGAACCACTCTGCTCGCTCCCACAGGCCTACGCAGTCTGGAGCACGCGCTCAGCAGGTAGTATCTCAATACTCGCATGGCTCGGTTTTGTCGTTATGGCCTTAATTTGGATTTGGTATGCAATCGTTAACCACGAACGTATCATCTTTATTTACCAGGCAATGTTCTTCGTCATCGATAGTTCTGTACTCATCGGGGCAATCTACTTCGGCGGCCGATTATACTAAATCGCAAATAAAATGCCCCTCAGTTGTGAGGGGCATTTTATTTGCCTTTCGTTCTTTTGAGCTCATCAGCATACATATGCATGTATGCAGGCAGTCCTTTAACGCACACGTGTCATTATGTAATTCTTCTAGTGAGATTATTGCCCAAGCTAATGACAGTAAGGTACCATATATACATGACTGAGGTACTGCATCGACCGCCAAGCCCAGACCAATCACCATGTTCGCAAAATGACTACGACCGCCGCATGCTTGATGCGCAAACAATTGAAAGGCAAGACAAACCAAAAATAACTTCTATGTCACCAGTGTCCCTGAGCGAACTCCTCACCCGAAAAGAGCGTAAAAGGCGTGATCGGGAAGAGCGACGCGCAAGACCTGGGTATACACGCCGTCGAATTGGCGTCGCAGCGCTCTGCCTTGCCGAATCACTTGGCCTCACATACAAAGGCTTTATGTTCGACCAAAACACTCTCGCCAATATGGTTGGGGCAGCGACAAGGCGGAATTCCATACGCTCTACGAACATTTCGATGGCGATATCACCCCCGAAACCTTTGTATATGTCATCCCGGGTACCGGTATTAAAGACGCTACGCCTCGCATAGCCACACCACTCATGCCCTCATTTTCATCAATACCAAATGTCAAATACATGGCATTAAAAGAGGGTGCACATCCACAAATTAACGACACTCACGCTGCGCTGGATCACACTATCGACAAAAAAGACCCGCCAGACCGTATCATTTTTGAGGGTATGAGCGCAGGCGGAAAAGAAGCGCTTGATCTTGCTGCGTACTTACGTGAGAAATACCCGAAAATCGATATTTCTATCATCCTTAGCAGCTCGCCATATGACCAAGACTCCGCCTATCAATTGCGTGGATCCAATAATGTGCTGCCCATTATTGCCGACCTCTCTGCAGAACTCAATTTGCGTGGCGGTCCGATAACACGCTTCCTCGGCGAGATGTACAACAAACGCCATCGATGCTGGGACGACGACATTTTCTTTAGACAATGCTATGAAACTGCCAAGCAAGTCGCCCATAGCAAATTAACGTCCGACGCTTCATCAACTGAACTACTCGAATGGCAAGTGGAGTGGACACGCTCCCTCTCCGCCGGCCGCAATATTAACAGGCTAAAAAATGAAGATGGGAAAGGATACACATCAATTCTGTATATAAAGACGACAAGGGATACTGTCGTTGACGATGCGCAAGCTATAGAAAAGTACGAAGCAGACGCCGCCAAAAACGGTATTCCATTCGAAGTCATCTCAATTGACGCTCCACATGCCAGCGAGCAAGCTAACGCAAGCCTCTATAATAAAAAGGTTATCAAAACATACCTTGCCGAAATCGACAATATTTACGCACAGATTGACACCCAAAACCTCGCGGACAAGGCGCTAGAGAATAAAATCGGGCCGAGCCCGTCACCATCAGTCGCAGCTATAGCCCCAAGTCCAAGCAATATACCTGACATGGCTGCTAAGTAGCCATACAATGTATTCTTAAGTCTACGCGTGTTAAAATAAGTAGCATGTCTAGAAAGATCAGTGAATTTGTGCGGTCAGATGACCCTGGCTCGTACCAGCCTCAGTCGACCCCACAACTCGCCGTACATCCACAACGCCCACGCTCAGTGGTAGAGCAAAAGCTTTCGCCTGCTCCACCCGCCGCAGCGCCAAGCGAGTCGCTACCTTCCGTTGATTTAGAATCGCTCGATACGCATCTCGAGCCACTACCCGAAAAAAAGCAGCGCAAACGGCGATTCCATATTAAGTTCACAAAAAAACGAGTGATCCTCTCAATTATTGTACTATTGTTGCTGATTGCTGGCGGCATCTTTACATACTTAAACTACACCGCCTCAAAAGTCACAAACGGCGGCACAATCCTTGATCTTGTCGCCCCAGGAACCCCTCTTAAAACAGATGACGAAGGCCGTACAAATATCCTCGTATTCGGCACCTCGCAGGATGATACCGCACATCAAAATGCAGATGGCGGTGGTGGTTTATGGCTCACCGACTCAATTATGCTCGTGAGCATCAACAAAAGCGCCAACACGGCAAAAATGGTAAGCATCCCACGTGATTTATGGGTCAAACTCGACGACCAATGCTCGGTAGGAAATGAATCAAAGATTAACGCCGTCTACGAATGCGCCGCTGGACTCATAAACGACGCGCAATCACCATCAGAGTATACTAAGAAAGACAAAGAAGGCGCTGCAGCCTTAATGAAGACCGTCACGACAGTCACTGGTATCACACCCCAATATTATGCACATGTTAACTACAATGTACTCAAGCAAGCAGTGGATGCGGTAGGTGGCGTTAGCGTTAATATTAAGGGTGACGGCGCAAGCGGTATTTATGACACTAACTTCGACTGGAACTGCCCAAATGGCCGGCCATACACCTGCAAAAACGTCTACTATCCGAAAGACGGCACTTATGAACTCGATGGTCAACACGCACTATACCTGGCGCGCGCGCGTGCCGATAGTGGAGCATATTCATATAAAGATTTCGGGCTCGCTCGCGGCGATTTCGATCGCCAGCTAAACCAGCAAAAGATTATGACAGCTATCAAAGAGAAAGCGCAATCTGCGGGCGTGCTGTCAAATCCAGTTGCCGTCTTTAATCTACTAAATGCGCTTGGTAACAATATCACTACAAGCATCAGCACTGGCGAGATGAAGACATTCCTCACAACTCTGCAAAAGCTTAAATCCGCCGATATCACAAGTGTTGACCTAAACGGTGATACACCAGTTGTAAAGACCGGATCGTACTCAGGACAAAGCATCGTACTCTCGACGAGCGGCCTCTATGACTATACTAGTATGATCACTCTCATCGCCAAACAACTCTCAACTAACCCAGCCATCGCCGAAGGTGCTAGCATAGCCATCTATAATGGCGGCGAGACTGCCGGCGCAGCGGGTACACTCCAGACGAAGCTCACATCAGGCGGACTTACTGTCACAGCAACTGGCAACACCGATCCAACCAGCTCAAGTGCGTCGTATACGATTTACGTGGCAAAACCAGATTCATTTACAAAAACTGTCGACTATCTCACCAAGAACCTTGCTAGTGCTACTGTTGTTCAAACCGCAGCGCCAGCTAGTGTTCCCGCTAATGACGCAGACATCGTCATCGTAATTAATAAGTAATGAAACATAGTTGCCAAATCCTCGGAACCACTACAAGCTATTGGGAATACAACCCCGATAAACCAACCACGCTCATTTTCATTCACGGGTTCCGCGGCACACATCACGGGCTACTCAAAATTGCCGATCTTCTGCCTGAATATCGATTAATCATTCCGGATCTCCCAGGCTTTGGTGTGAGCGAGGCGCTAACAAACGGTCATGGAATCGACAACTACATTGAATGGCTATTCCTATTCCGCCAAATCGTGGATCCACAGGCACCCTCGTCATACATCGTCGGACACTCATTCGGTTCTATCATCGTCAGCCATTACGCAAGCCTTCACCCGTTAACCGTTACGAAGCTTACGCTCATCAATCCAATCGGAGCACCCGCCCTCGAAGGCGAACAACGATTTCTTACACAACTTGCTATTCTTTACTACTGGCTCGGGCGCAAGTTGCCAGCCCGTGCCGCACGAGCCTGGATTTCGTTCAAGCCGATAACTAAGATTACAAGTGTCACGATGCGTAGAACCAAAGACCGCCAGATACGCAAGTTTATCGATGAGCAACACTATACACACTTCAGTACATTTGCAAACCCGACGCAGTTATCAGAGGCATTCAAGACATCTGTAAGTCATGACGTCAGTCAGGTTGCCAAACATCTCACTATGCCGACACTCATGATTGTAGGCGAAAAAGACGACATAACAGCGCTCAGCAAGCAGCACGAGTTACACGCTAAAATCGATG
>DATIIX010000080.1:0-4629 GCA_035479175.1 Saccharimonadales bacterium (SeqCode)
TGCTTCAAAAACGATTGCAAATTATTCAAGATTAACTCCGTTTATAATTGGCAGCCTCATACTATTATATCGAACATTCTGGCGAGTTATGAAATTCGTAAGCTGATTGGAGCGTATTCCGCGAGTTGCAAGGGGTCAAGCTATAGTAATAAAGTTAAGTTTATTGTATAATAAGTATCCATGTCTGAACAATTTCCCAAGTCACGATCTAACACCTCTCGGCAGGAGCATGGTACCTCAGAAATTCCTGGTGGATATTACCGGTATCAGCGTAGCGCAAGGCAGCTCCAGGCCGAGCACACGGGTTCACCAGATATCTTTTTAGATAAGTTTAAAGAGCAAGAGTATGCGCAGGTTATTAGTGCTGCCATTACTGCTCAAAAGGGTATCGCTGACTTGATGAAAACTAACCCAAAGAAAGCAGCAATCGAACAAAAGCGCTACGAACCTCTCTTTACAGCATCAGCAGAAGCGCAGCGAGTACTTACCGAGGCTAATTTACGATTTGCCGCGTATTATGCTCGCGCTTCAATGAACATCGTTGCGCCCAAGGATGACTATCCAGCAAAAAGACGTCGTGGCGCATTCGGCGACATAACACGGCTGCGTTCGCCATATGCCGACCTTGAGGAACGCACGCAGGTTGCAAACGAGGCGCTCGTGAAGGCTGCACAAACGTTCGTTCCAAAGCAAGATGAAAAAGGCACGCCAATTTCATTTCTCGGGCACGCCGGGTATCGTATCCACAAGGCACTCAGTATCCATGCGAAAACTGAGGAAGCGCCAGGCTGGCATGTTAGTGCAGGCGAAGTAGAAAAGCTTTATGCGGCAAGAAAGGATCCGACATCCGTTGACGCACTGGAGCTGGAACGGCTTGATGCTATGGATGAGGGGCGTCAGACAGTACCGATTGATGAATTCACTCTAGAGGTCGTGGCGCCAGAAGAGGCAGATGGTTTTGATGATCTTCACGCATTGAGTCTTGCCGATGTACTGCCAGACCCTAATGGCGAGCCAGTTGATATCGAGGCCCTGCTTAATCTCCGTGACGGGAGAATACGTAAAGTGCTTGATACACTTTCCGAGCGCGAAGCTGGCGTCATCTCCATGCGTTTTGGGCTGGATGACGGAACAATGAAGAAACTCGATGAAATAGCTGCAGTGTATGGCGTGACACGTGAGCGAATACGACAAATTGAATCGAAAACAATGGGTAAATTACGGCACCAAAGCCGAAGCCGTCTTTTAAGAGGCTTTGTAGGTCTGGAAGCACAAGACTTCGATATAGTAAATCCAGCAGTACTTCCCCATAAGGCCGATGGTACACAGAATATCCGCACTACGTACAGTGTTGCGCATCAAGGGGGTCAATCCGTGGAAACTGCAGAAGAAGCAGAGTTCACGCATAAAGCCTCTGAACACATGGCTTCATGGCAGGTATTCCCCGATGAGCCTTGGGACATACAACCGGCGAACGAGCGCGTGTCACAAACCTTTGAAGTAACCGCTCAACATCTGGAGCGGCTGCTATATAACACCCCACCCTACACATTCCAGCATTCATTCGCAAAGGAGGTGGCCTCTCGGTACCCCATAGCGCTCGTTGCAACAATTAATGAACAGCTTGGCACCTCACTGACGAGCAGTCACATCGAAGATTTTTGGAACCATCATATCAATAATTACGTCGCCTCGTTGCGTGAACAGTTGGGAGATGATTTTAGCCTCGACAGGGTAAGCGCTTTGTTCACAAGATTACTCGCGGAATACATGCTCGATGATGATCGCGTAGAATTACACATACCTCCTGAACTCGACGGAAAATTGCATGGCATGGGTGCAGAGCTACAGACGGGTGAGCTGATATTATATGGAAACGTAGGTGATTTCACTGGCCACCGAATGAACGGCATGGCAAGTATTATGGTCAACGGCTCAACAGGTGATTTTACTGCTTTCGAGTCGGCTGGATACGCCTCACTTGAGGTTATGGGTGATGCTGGACATTTTGCAGGAAGCAGGCTTACCGAAGCCGCGTACCTACATGTACATGGTTCGGTCGGTGACTACTGTGGCCAAGGCTTAAAAGGCATCGACGCATACATTGAGGTTGATGGTAATGCCGGCAGTCACGTTGGCGACAATGCACTCCGCGGGGTGATTGATGTACGAGGTGTGGGTGAAAGCGCTCAGTCTAATAGTAGCGCAGTGGTAAATGGGGAATTTGCTGAATGGGAAGCAAAGGACACGACGCGGGTACCAGTTAGTTTGGGAAAACTCGCCGTTCATCCGCCGTATGACACGGAGGTTATTAAGCGGGTATTGACTCCGCAGCCAAAAGATCCTCAAGCTACTATCGCTGAAATGGAAGCTGCAGCACAAAGCGTTAACCCATCATTGCTCGAGCACGCTATGCCAGCGCCAATGCAAGCAGAGCTGTCGCCAGAGCGCCTTACGTTCAGCCAGGCATGCGAGTGGTTTGGCGTATCTGCCGAGCGACTTAACGAATGTTTAGAGGAAATCGGACATATGAGAGATGCCGATCTTACTACCTCGGACATGGGTGTGATGAGTGAGCTGTATGAAGACTTGCAGGTAGAAACTGTCCCAACAGAAGGTTTCATTTCTACCGAAAAGGTCATTGAGAAATTTAAAATCCGCAAAACGCCAACACAATTGTTGCGATTGCTCGCTAAAAAGAATGTTCCACTCTACAAATTTCGCGATGTTGACGGTTGCGTGAAGCACTTTATAAGCAACGAAAATCTCTAGCATTTGAAGGATTAAATAACCCATGTCAACTGGCGGTCTTGATCTGCCGCCGTTCGCCTCTAAAGGGATATTGACAAAATCATATTGAGGTTTTATTATATCGAGTGCCTCAATAAGGGGCTATTGGTAGATCGAGAAAGAGAAAGGTGGGCAGGCAATGCGCCAGCTCAACTTTGGTTCGGTTCGCGGCACCCTCACGGGTCTACGACAGTCGCTCCCAGTGTCACCATCACGCGCAGGCGTGCGGGTGCGGGGGTGGGTGTCATGGCGCTTCTGGGCTGCGTCATGTACGCACTGCGCCAGACGCGACGACCGCGCGAAGTTCAGGCCTCGGCCCTACTGCGGTGTGTCACCGAGGGCCCTGAGGGGTATCTCATCGTGCAGGTCTCGGGCAATACGTTCCTGGCGCCAGTGTCACAGCGGGCTATGATCGAGTCTTTCAAGGGCTCCTCTTGGCCGATGCCGTTCATGTTGCTCGCCGTCGAGCCCATCGACGGCCTGCGCGTCGGCACGCTGCGCTAGGGTGGCGCAGCGGGGTGCGGCGCGGCTTCGCCCGTGCCACACCCCGCTCTCGGTCTACCAGCGTATTTCCATATCTGTGTTGGTATGCTGACGAGTCCCAAAGGACGAAAAATACGAAATGAACAGTGCAGTCAAGCTCACCTCATAGGCGAAAGAGGTATAATAAAACTATGAATATCTATATCTCACATTGTGGTGGCGCTTACGACTACAAAACGGAACTTTACGCGCCAATCAAAGAATCTGAGCTTGCTAAGACCCATTACTTCTTTTTGCCACATGAGCCCGAAAACCTCGATACCGATGCAGTGACAGAGCTCAAACGCATGGACGTGCTTGTCGCCGAGGCCTCATTTCCATCGACTGGGCAGGGTATCGAACTAGCGCAGGCCAAGGCGGCGAACGTATCGATAATTTGCTTTTACAAAACTGGCGCAAAAACCTCGAGTTCATTACGTTTTGTAACAGATAAAATAATAGAGTACACAGATATATCTGATTTTTTTGTAAAGCTTCGGACCGAACTCAGGAAGCTCTCACAGGATGGTCGCTAGCCTGAGGCATGAATAGACAGCACATGTTTAGCTTTCTCCATCACCAAAAAATAGGACTTATCACGTCAACTGCATTTGCCGTAGGGGCAATGGTTGGTGGTGGGGTATTTGTTCTCACCGGTGTTGCCTTGAAGCAAACAGGGCCGTCCGCTATTGTCTCATTCTTAATTGCTGGCCTTATCGTATCATTCTCTGCACTTTCGTTTGCAGTGGTTGCAGCAAAGGCGGGTAGAGGTGAGTCAGCATATGCTTACGTTGGCAAAGTACTCGGCTCGCCGATGTGGGGGTTCATTACCTCATGGTGTTTTTACCTTGGCGGTATAGTGGGGGCAGCGTTCGTTCTGAAAGCGTTTGGCATCTACATGCATAGTTTTATCTACCCAGGCCTATCGGCTATAAGCTGGGGGCTTATTGGCGCTGCATTTCTTACACTGGTAAATCTCGGCCCAGCCTCACAAATCGGGAGAATCGAAACACTGCTTGTCGGGATAAAATTAATGATCTTATTAATTCTCGCTGCGGCAGGGATTGTAGCATTTAAGCCGCATGACATATTGCCATTTGCGCCAAATGGAACATGGCAAATTATCCAAACGAGCTCGTATTTATTTGTCGCGTATCTAGGATTTAGTGTCATCACGAGCATATCTGGTGATATCGTCAGACCGCAAAAGACAGTCCCGCGAGCGATAGTGTTGAGCATGGCGATTGTCGCAGTGATATATGCTGGCGTGGTGGTAGCACTCCTTGCAGCGCACATTAAGGATTACTCGGAGGCGAG
>DATIIX010000081.1:0-1593 GCA_035479175.1 Saccharimonadales bacterium (SeqCode)
TCAGCAAGCCCGTCAGACACCAAAATCACGACGCGCTCGCGTAACATGTCCGAAGTAATGATACCGCCATCTCCAAGTAGTCGATTAATGCGGCTGAACGCCTGGCGCCTCTGATCATCAAGATAACCATGGAATTCGCTCGTATATTCTTCGATTTCTCCCGTAGAAAATTCATTGTTGTACGTAAAATTACCGCCCTGAGATACTGCACCAAACATCGTACTCTCGCCCGGCACTTCAATCCCCTCTGTGACAAGCATGGTCAAGATACAGTGAAGTTGCGCCGCGATTTCCTCGCCCACTAATACGCCCCCATCACTAAGAGCAACGACTGCGCAGTTTTCGTATCGATATTTATCTATCAGCTGTTCGGCAAGTAATTGGCCCGCTTGGGCCCGGCTCTCAAAATACATATGCCTATACTACCAGTGTTCTAGCCTTATCTGCAAGCGGTTATATGCGTCTCACGGTATAATAGAATGCGATGAGGTATTATGAGATCGCTCCGACAAAGATCATTCGCGCAAATGCGAATACTTTTACATATTCAAGTAGCACTCCACTCATAATAGGGTCGTTCGTAATGATGCCCGTGGGCAAACAGACACTCCTCGGGATTGTTATAAAAGAAGTAGCACGTCCTGCCTACACAACAAAAGAGGTTTCCGCGCCGCTTGACATCCCGACGTTGCCAATACAATTAGTGCAAGTCGCCGAGTGGATGAGTAGCTACTATCACGCACATCTAGCTACGGTATTTCAGACAATACTACCCCGCGGACTAACAAAAAAACGCAGATTTAAACAGAGAGAGAAATTCGTGCACAAGCGAGATAGAACACATTTTTTACTCAATGAAACACAGCAGGCTGCCCTCGATACGCTAAACAACACCAATGCCGGAACAGTGATTCTTCATGGAGTGACGGGTAGTGGTAAAACAGCCGTATACATAGAATATGCAAAGCAAATGCTCAATCAAGGTAAATCTGTTATCGTCCTCGTTCCAGAAATCGCACTTACCTCACAGCTCGTTGCAGAATTTCAACAACACTTCCCAGATGTCGTTCTCGCCCATTCTAAACAAACAGAAGCCGAGCGCCACACAGCCTGGCTTGCCGTAGCGGGTACCATAACACCTCAGGTCATTATCGGGCCGCGCTCAGCGCTCTTTCTGCCGCTAAAGTCTATAGGTACGATCATTATTGATGAAGCGCATGAGCCAAGCTACAAACAGGATCAATCTCCTCGCTACTCAGCGCTCCGTGTTGCCGGGGTACTAGCAAAAATCCACGCTGGTATCGTCGTTCAAGGTACGGCAACACCACTTATCAGCGAATATTTCCTAGCGAAAGAAAACAACCGGCCGATCATAGAGCTCCCCGAGCGAGCACGAGCCGATGCTATAGCCCCGAAGGTCGCTCTTATCGACATGACAAAACGAGATGCTTTCGTGCAGCATCGGTTTTTATCGGATGAACTGCTCTCTAAGATGCAAGCAAGTCTCGATGCAAATGAGCAGGTGCTTATCTTTCACAACCGCCGCGGTAGCGCCAGTACAACACTTTGTGAAAACTGCGGCTGGTCGGCCAC
>DATIIX010000082.1:0-3901 GCA_035479175.1 Saccharimonadales bacterium (SeqCode)
GCGCGATAATGGCGCATTTACGGGTGAGGTCTCAGCGGCGCAACTACATGGATTGGTAAAATATGCTCTTGTTGGCCACAGTGAGCGCCGTCATATTTTTGGCGAACGCGATCGCGACCTTCGCAACAAAGTCCAGGCGGCATTTCGTAACGAAATCACCCCTGTTCTTTGTGTCGGTGAAACAGCGCATGAGCGTAGCGATGGCGAGACAAATGATATTCTCCATGATCAACTTGTTGGTGGTCTTGCAAACATCACCGGTGAAGAAGCGGGCCAATTAGTCATTGCATACGAACCGGTCTGGGCAATTGGCACGGGTAGCATCCCTACTTCTGGCGATATTAGCCGAGCAATTAAGTCGATCCGTAGCCAAGTCAAGCATTTGTTTGGCGAGGCAACAGCCTACAACCTGCGCGTACTGTATGGCGGCAGCGTTAATACCGACAACGCAGCAAATATTCTTGCTATTGAAGGTGTCGACGGCCTACTTATCGGTGGTGCGAGCCTCGATGTGCATGCATTTTCAGAAATTATTAAAAAAGCTTACGGCGAAGTGGCGGTCGAAAAGAAAGGTCTCAAAGGTTAGTAATGGCGGATATTGATTTCGATGAACTCGATAAGGCAGTGGGCGACCTGATGGCAAATGTAGATGCAAGCAAACGCCTTCCTGGTCTTGACGAGCCTGAAGAGAAAACCGTGACAATTCCCACGTCCGACACGGCATCTTCTGTTGTGGTCCCCACCTCTACTCCAACGGTCCAAACCGTCGAGCCCTCTATTGCCGCAGAAGTAGCTCCTACACCGATAGCCGCGTCAGCCGGGCGTGCACTCGCCGTAAAGCGCCGCGGCCAATTTATGGATATTATGCATCCATCGCGTGATATGAACACCTCTAAGCCAGTCAGTCGCCAAGGTGCCACGATCCGCCCTGGTAATGATATTATTGCAGCAAGTGCTGCCGGGCAGAATGAAGGCTTAGCACCGGAGCCAGCATCACCAGAAAAGCAACCAGTTGAGGCGTCGGCGTCTGCACCATCGGCATGGCCGGATCCAATTGATATGGCGACTTCTGCCGCTGAGGTGCCGTTATTACCAACACCGACTCCGGCCTCAGAAACTCCCCTTGAGCATATCAGTGAGACTCCCCTGATGTCGCCATTCTTACCAGATGCAAAGCCAGAAAAGCGCCCACTTGGTGGCGCATCACAACCCGAAGATACCATTTCCGTACCCGAGATTTCAGCAGTTGATGCACAGACAATGCCAGCTGTAGCGCTGCCTGAAGAATTCAGCGGTGACCTTATGGCGGTCGAGTCACGCGATCTATCGAGCCACCCAGTGCAGGCTGCCGTTCCTAGTCAAGCGCCTGTTGAACAGCCAAAGCTTGAACCGGGCGAAGAAGAGACGCTTATCCCGGCAGTAGCGACGCCGGATCCCATTGAGCGGCCACAGACGACAACGCAACCTCCAGCTGGCGGCTCAATTGCCCAGCAATATACCGAGCAACCTTCATCGGGTGACCAATCAAACGGTTCGATCTACGATACGTCGGCGTACCATCAGGCAATCGAGCCAACGGCACCAGCAAAAAAGAAAACACCAATGAGTGTCTGGATTATGATTGGCGTTGGCCTCTTGCTCCTTGGTGCAATTGGTGGGGCGGCATATTTCTACTTCACGCGCTAAGCATTCTTCGGTATTATAGAGGTAATGAATATTTTAGAGGGTTTAAACGATGCCCAGAAATCGGCCGTTCTAACGACAGGCGGACCATTACTGATCTTAGCGGGTGCAGGCAGTGGTAAAACAAAAACATTAACGCATCGCATTGCGTATCTGTTAACGCACGAGCGTGTATGGCCAAATGAAATCTTAGCAGTAACATTTACAAACAAGGCCGCCAAAGAAATGCGTGAACGCCTCTGGAAGCTAACAGTCAGCGCGCAGCAGGTGGCCGCAGACAACGGCTCTTCGAGTCGGCTTCAGGGGGAGGAACGTAATTCGGGACTTAGCCCTGGACTACCGATGGAGAGTCAGGCCCCTCCTCGAAACTTCATGCCATGGATGGGCACGTTCCACAGTATCTGCGTGCGATTATTACGGCAAGACGGTGCGGCAATTGGCATTCAATCAAACTTCGTAATCTACGACGAAGATGATCGCCAAGGGCTAGTGAAGCAAGCGATGAAGGCGCTTTCAATTAGTGCAGATCAGATAAAACCGCGAACAGTGAGCTCGGCAATCAGTAATGCTAAAAATGAATTACTAACCCCAGAGGATTACGTCGCCTTGGCGCACTACCCAAATCAGGAAGCCATCGGGCGTATTTACATTCGCTATGAAACAATGCGCAAAGAGGCAGGCGCACTCGATTTTGATGATTTATTGATTGAAACGGTGCGATTGCTACGCGAATCAATAGAGGTGCGCCAGCGCTACCAAACCCAGTTCAAGCACGTGCTAATCGATGAGTATCAGGATACTAATGCTGCGCAGTACGCAATCGTGAAGCTGCTCGTGAACAGCGCGCATAACATCTGTGTCGTGGGAGATGATTGGCAGTCGATTTATAGTTGGCGTGGGGCTGATTTCAAAAACATCTTGGGCTTTGAGCGTGATTTCTCTGGCGCGAAGGTAGTAAAACTCGAACAGAACTATCGTTCCACCGGAGCTATTCTCGAAGCAGCCCACAACGTAATCTCAAAAAATGTCGAGCGCACCGATAAAAAACTTTGGACGGATGCCGGCAAGGGGAGTCCGGTAGAGATCCAAGCTGTATATGATGAGACAGAAGAAGCATACGCTGTAGCGCGCCGAATTAGCGCACAAACTTCCGTTGGCGCACGTAGACATGGTGATTTTGCTATTTTATACCGTACAAACGCACAGAGCTTCGCCTTTGAACGCACATTACTGCAATACCACATACCATATCAGATCGTGGGGGGCGTACGATTTTATGACCGTGCTGAAATTAAAGACATCGTAGCCTACCTACGCCTTGTATATCAGCCGAATGACCGCATGAGCTTAAGCCGAATCATAAATATACCTGCACGCGGTATCGGTGCAGTAAGCTTTGAGAAATTTATGGAATGGCAGGCCAGCTCGGGTATGGATATCATCACAGCACTCGTAAACGCAGAACAGACCAGCAAACTCACACCACGCGCACGTAATTCGATGGTGGCCTTGGGTGAAAAGATGCGTATAATGCAAACGCTTGTCGAGGGTGGCACACCACCGAGTGAACTGATCGATTACCTTGTAGGTGCAGTTGGCTATCGCGAACATATTCTCGATGGCACACCTCGCGCGGAAGAGCGCGAAGAAAACCTCGGTGTATTGATTAGCGACGCGAAGTCATATGCTACATTGCCTGATTTACTTGAAGAGATCGCGCTAATGAGTAGCGCAGACACCGATAGTACCGAATCTAAGGTAACGCTCATGACGCTTCATTCTGCTAAGGGCCTAGAATTTCCAGTAGTATTCATGGTGGGCATGGAGGACGGCTTGTTCCCAAGTTCACGCGCTCTCGAGGAGGGCCCTAAGCAGCTCGAAGAAGAGCGCCGGCTTTGCTATGTTGGCATGACTCGCGCCCGGGAAGAACTCCATCTCAGTTATGCACAGAGTCGCTTACAGTTTGGCCAGCGAAGCTATGCATCACCCTCACGTTTCCTCGAAGATATGGGTTATGAGCTCATGCAGCGCCAAGCGCCAATCGCGCCACAGTCGCAAGACTACAACGAGTTTGATGAATTTGTTATGGACTTTGATATTGGTGATAGGGTGCGCTCGCGACAATTTGGCGATGGCGAAATCGTTGATATTGATGGTTTGGCGGCAACAATTGAGTTCGATAATGGCGTACGCAAGAAGCTAAATGTCGAATACGCAC
>DATIIX010000083.1:0-4568 GCA_035479175.1 Saccharimonadales bacterium (SeqCode)
TGACCTTCACCGCTTGGTACTTCAATATCGGCAAAGTTCCACCCAGACTCCTGGAAGAAGTTGCCGACTGCACCGGCTGCTTGCACTGGGCCGAATGGTTTGCCTCCGTACTCTTTGAATGAGTTTGAGATTAAGAAATTCCAAATTTTTGTCCTATTGTCGCCGCCCATTACAACTGACGCAGTACCCCCTGTTGAGGCTGCCGGTGGTGCCGTATTGAGACCTAGTGATGTCTTGTATGCGATGACATTTGCATAAGCGGTATCGATAAGTGAGAGATCGACGTTATCCTTTACGGCTTTTACGATGTCGTCCATTGCGGCGTCGCCAGGATATGCGAAGAGCGGCATATCCACTTTTGCTTCTAGCGCTTTTACGATTGTCTGTGGAAGCTCGAGTTGATGGGAACCATATCCACTTTTGCCCATGACGGCAAGGTCATCAGTTGTCACGAGGCCTTTAAAGCCAATAGTATCCCGAAGATATGTCACTGCTTTTGGGTTAATACTCACTGGGTCGTCACCCCACCCTGGAAGTACAAAGTTTGCAAGCATCACCGAAGCACTATTTTTGTTACCAAGCTTGGTGTATGGAATAAGATCTTGCTTAAACTGATCGATGTTAGATTTTGAATTTGGCATCACGACATAGGTGTCGTCGGTATTGCCCGTATTGCTGCCGATGCCTGGGAAGTGTTTGAATGTTACGCCAACTTTTTCTGATGTCACACCATCAGCCCAAGCGCCAGCTTTGTCTGCGATTGTATTTGGGTCGGATGAGAATGATCGGTCGTATGGTGAGATTGCATTTTGTAAGCCGGTATCGATGTCGAGCACAGGTCCAAGCACTGTCGTGACGCCGAGTTGATTAAGCCGAGTGCCGGTGTCTTTACCGGCTGCGAGTACCTGGGAATCGCTCATCTTCCCGAGTTGTTTTGCAGAAGGTTCCGCGCCTTTTGGCAGCATACGATAAATTTGTCCGCCCTCATCGTCGGTCGCGACGATAAGTTGAGATTTCATACTCGTGTTAATCTCATCAATATCTTTTTTGGGAAGTTTTGACGGATCTTGGATATTGAGATAGACTCCGCCAAGCTGGTATTTTTCCGCTGTTGCCTTGAGATTGTCGATTGATGAATTGTCAAATCCGACATTAAGAATCTGCCCAATCTTTTGTTCGGTCGTGAGTGGTGTATTACTGCCATCGCCGCATTTCTTTGCATCGGGATCGTAGATGATAACATCGTTCTTTGCTCGAAAATCCTTGCCGGCTGCGGCATAGCTTATCGGTGCAACGACCAGGCTCGTTATCACTACCGTGGCAACGACGCGAAATATATTATTAGTCCATTTTTGCATTTACGAAATCTCCAAATACCTGCTGTGGTATACCTTTTGAATACGTATCAGATGCATCAAATGCCGTCGCTGGCCCGAGCAATACTCTCATGTAGTTTGTACTGAGTGATGGATCATTAATTAAAACTTTCGTTGTGGTGCTATCGATCCATGCCATATACCAGTTGTTGGCAAGTCGTTTTACTTTTAGTAACTTGAACGTCGGCTCGTCCTTGCTGTCGTGAAGGTACGGGCTACTTTTTGCGATGGCTGCGGCAACTTCGTCATTACTTCTCGCTGGCGGGTTACTAGTAAGTTGCTGTGAGTTCGTATTTGATACGCTATTTAACATTGCTATTACGACAATAGGCACTACGATGAGCGATATTACGAAGCCTATGATAATTCTGATCGTTGTTTTTGACATAGCCTTTATCCATTCGGGAACGCGTTATCATCTACTGATGGGAGATTGTAGCAATGTGAAGTATTTGGGTCCATTTGTTGTGCCTGTGGCGCGCAACTGAAGCTCCCATTGTGGTTTGTGATATTTACGTACGCTACGTAGGTTTCGTTTTCGCCAGGCACGTCTACATACATACTATAGCCACCAGCATCATCATATCCAAGATCTTGGCGAACTGTGGCGGTGAGTTTTTCTGCATCCGGCCCATATTTTTGTCGCAAGATAAATGCTAATTGGTTTTTGAGGTATTTTGCGGTTGTTTCATCTATCGCACTTGGCATATGATTAATTGTAATCGTCAGTTGTGCTGCTGCTTTAGCGCGGTCTTCGCTACTTGCATTCCTCAGGTTGGTGGTTTTGAGGTTAATTGGTTGACTTTTGTGATACTGCATATAACCGAGTGCTCCGAGCGCAGCGACAAATAGTACGCCAACAATGATGAGTAGCTTTTTATGACTTAGGATGTTTGTGAGTATGTTGTCCTGCATTAGTTTGACCCTCCTCCCCTATGAACGCGTGCAATCGCAACAACGCTAGACTGCGAGTAGATCGCTTTGCCTGCTGCGGTTGTAGTGCCGTATTTTCCTGGTCCACCGGAGAAGTTGTAGTCCTCAATGGTAATCTGGCCGTTATTGTTCGAAAGAATTACGAACACGTGGCCTGCTGAGTTGCTTGAGTTTACACTTACGATGTCTCCTGGCTGAGTATCAGCCAGGCTTTTTACCGGATCGGCCATTTTATTGGCAATTAGTGCCGGTGCTACCTGGTTTCCATTGCCGAGAGCAAGGCTTGAACCGAATCCTGGAAGCGGTTTGTCGTGAAGAAGTTGTTCAAGGTTGCTGCCATCCGACTTAAGAAGTGCGCCATACCACTGCTGGGCAGCGCGCCATGCGGCGAAGGAGGCACATTGACCTGGAAGCATACCGAGCCACGAGTCGCTTGTACACGCTGTTTTACCGAAAGACGCTTTTAAGCACCCTTCGGCGATTTCTCTAAATTTAGCTGGTACATCATCTTGCCCGCTTGTGCCTGCCGCGGTCGAAGTTGTTGCATTTGAATTACCATCAGTACTGTCGGGCGATACCTGCCCGATGAAGCGGATTGCATCATCGTAGAGTTGATACTCGGGTTTGTAGTTTTTGCCGTCCTGCATACAGGTATCGGTATCGTAGACGTTGCTACCTTCTTCGTTTGCAAACTCTGGGTCGGCTTCGGTGCGTTCGGGATTGTGGCATTTTTGTGCGTAAGCGTCGAGGTCGGTGCCCGGAATAATACTAAGCTGAGGTTCGCCTGTTGTCTGATCATTACCAGTATATGCCACTTGTGGGTTTGGAGTATCAACAAGTTTATCGAGGATGTCCTGAAAACTATATTGCTTCTGGAAAATAACCTGCGGACTTCCTGTTACGGTAACTGCAATGCTATTGTCTTGGTAGAACGGATCTTGGACCTGATCGCCGATCTCTTTTGGTGTTGGTTGCGTGTCGTCGGCATGTGCTGCAAAGAGGCTTGGAATATTGAATGGCAGCGAGGCCATGGAAAGCAAAGTTGACGGAAGGCTTAGTGAAGCAGATATACCGATCGTTTTCTGTATGCCAAACATCGCAGAGCCAAGCATTGAATAAGGATTCTTTAGATCAAATGGTGTATCCTTTGCTTGGTACTGCATATCCGCAACGTATGCGTTGCTGTAGGTCTGTTGTGTTTGCTGGTAGGCTGCAGCGCGCCCATAGTTTGCCATAGTTCCACCTGATGCAATAGCATTCTTTGATTCGTAAGCATCCCAGCCTGTACCAAATCCCATAAACGCCGAGACCCCATTCTTTACAAATCCGGCAATATTGCCACCGGCAAGAGTATCGACAATATAGCCCATACCGAAGGCACTTGCACCCGCTGCCAAGAGGCCGACTTTTTCCCACGGACTCATACTCTTATATAATGTTGTGAAGGCGCTCCAGGAGCTTTTAGCGGCATAGCGCAGCAGACCATCTTCACTGACTTTTTCACCTTGTTTTTTTAAGAAATCTTTAATTGCGGTCTTTCCGACACTTTCGGTTATTGTTTTGATTGCGGATTGGAAACTAAGTTTAATAGAGGCCATAATTCCCTCTTCCGCAGCCACACTGCTACCACCGCTAAAGAGACCTACAATGAATGATCCGGCTGTTGCAACGATCTGAATACCAATATTTTGTGCAATCTTACAAACATCTTTGAGGAATTTCCTTCCTTGCCCGGCGCTACCACCTGAGAATCCAAGAGATGCATATTTGGCAACTTCACCGAAGAGACTGTGAACGGCATGCATCGTCATATAGAGTGCAAGCATTGCTTGCCCACCGATGGCTGATACCGCGCTTGGTTCACTTGAAAGGGTCCCACTGAATAAGAAGGCTGCGTATGAGGTTTCGTCGAATGACTGGCCAGTGGTCGGGTCTTTTTGTTGGATAAGATCCATTAAATATCGGGTCGATTCGCCATCATCATCGCCCGCCTTAGCCTTTTCGATTGTGGCTCGAATTGTCATAGCGAACCGTATGATATTAGCAAGTGCAACTGTGCGCGCCAGGACATTTGCGGTATTGGCGACGTTATAAATCGTACACATCGTATCGACTGGTCCGAGTGCGTTTACGTAGCCCCAGACCTTACCTCCGATACCCTTTGTTGCGTCGCCTGCAAGATCGGTGCCTTCCCGGCCCATTGCTTGTCCAAAATTGCCATTATTGCTATTTGCCGCAAGGGTGGGGCTGATGTCGCCT
>DATIIX010000084.1:0-1849 GCA_035479175.1 Saccharimonadales bacterium (SeqCode)
GGGGAGAAATGCCTGAACTCAAGTTGCCAGAACTCATAGTAATCCTCGTAATCTTTCTATTACCCTTTGGGGGTAAAAAACTACCAGAGCTAAGCAAGAGTATCGGTCAGTCTATCCGCGAACTTCGCGGTGCCGCTACTGATAAAGATCGTCACGATGAGAAAGCCCAAACAGAGAAAGCTGAATAAGACGGCCCCATCTAAAACAACGCCAAAAACCTTGACGTTTATGGAGCATATCCATGAATTGAGAGGCCGGCTTGTTTGGGTGGCTCTTTGGTTTGTCTTGGCAACAGGAATTGCATTCCCGTTTTTTGGGGACATCATCAAGCTGTTAATGAAGCCGCTTGGGAACGAAAAACTCTACTACCTTACCCCAATTGGCGGTGTAAGTTTTGCTATTAAAGTATGCATGTATGTCGGGATGGTTGCGACGATTCCTGTTCTCGTGTACCACCTATACCAATTTATCTCACCAGTAATGAAGCGTCGCAGTGCAAAGCGCACCATATTGTATGTCTCGCTTTCAACACTCCTTGCGGCGGTCGGTATCGTATTCGCCTATCTTGTCACACTGCCATCGGCAATGCGTTTCTTAACAGGATTTACAATTGGTGGCGTGAGTGCGATGTTGACGGTCGACTCGTATCTCTCATTTATTGTGGCGTATGTACTAGCGAGTGCCTTGATGTTCCAAGTGCCATTAATTATGGTGATCATTGACAGAATTACCCCGATGCCTCCGTCAAGCTGGAACAAGTATCAGCGGCATATGATCATAGGCGCATTTATTATTGCAATGCTTATCACGCCGTCGCCAGAGATAACAACGCAGTTTTCGTTAGCAGCACCAACAATCCTGATGTATCAGATCGGGATATTACTAGTATGGATGCGCCATCGTCAAGTCAAATCTGAAAAGGCGAGTGCAAGTAAGACACTTGAGCGAGAATTAGTCGAAGAAGGAACGCAACCTCATCCTCAAACGGTTCTTGAACAACAGAGTGCGCCAGTTACTGCAATGATAGCTCCCAAGCCTCATTCAGGAGCAATCCCGGGCAGAGTCGATGTATTGGTGCGGTATAAGCCAACCAGTGCTCGTAACAGAACAGTTGCAGTGCCTCCCCGCCAAAAGCCTCAAGACATCTTAGGCTCTCAAGCTCGGCCTCAGATCAGTCAAAATCCTGGCGGTCGACTCTCAATTGACGGTTTTTTCCCAGCAAGTGATGCATAAACTTGCAGCCACTATAAGTAAGTGGTATTATGCTTATGAATACTACAAAAATAAACAAGGGTTTTAACGTGGCACTACCTAAACCTGCAATACTTGAACAAGAAATGGACCGTAAAGAATTCCTCAAGAATGTAGGAATTGGCCTATTATTGCTACTCGGTGGCAACATGATTATGGGCGCATTGAAGGGGCTTGAGCACATTAACAGCTCGAAGCAGGCTTCAAAGAATACATTCGGTTATGGTGGCTCTAAGTACGGACATTAGACTAATAAATTTTATGTGCTAGGGTCGCAAACAACTTTAGCACTCATATTGATAGAGTGCTAAGACCTTGCTATAATAACTGCATGACGGAGCGCCAGCGAGCAATTTTAGCAACAATTATAGAGCAGTATGCAGAGATTGCTGCACCAGTTGGCAGCGTTACACTTGCCAAATTGTTTGGGGTGAGTAGTGCGACGATCCGTGCTGAGATGGCCCGTCTTGAAGATATGGGATTCATCGAAGCGCCACACACTAGCGCCGGTCGCGTGCCAACTGACAAAGGGTACCGTGTATATGTAAATGGCATCACCGATGCTGCAATGAGCGAGTTGCCAAGTAGCCTTGATCGT
>DATIIX010000085.1:0-2877 GCA_035479175.1 Saccharimonadales bacterium (SeqCode)
ATAATTTACCATACTGACCATCGTGAATACCATGATCACGAATAAGTTGGTTTATCTTTTGACGCATCGGCTCTGGACTCACAAATCGCCAGTCAGCTAAATCCCCAAACAGATCAGGCAAAATACACAGTACTACAATCTGCACCGTATTATTACCATGGCCATTCTGTTCAATAACGTAACTTTGCTGGTCGCCAATCACAAGTTCTCGCTCGGTTAAACGCTTTTCATGCACAAGTTGCTCCATACGGTGACGAAATGAGCTTGGTGTTTTAACATCAATATTAATATAGCGCCCATCCTCAGGATCCTGGACTTGCAAATCAACGCCAAGCGCGTCATGCGCGCGATCAGTAAGCCAAGCGTTAAATCCAGCACTGCGTGCCGCTGAGTACACCGCAACTTCACGGGTAAGCCCCCGAATAATTGCCGTCCACTGCTCATCGGTAAAACACGGTACACCAATACGCTTACATACTCGATCAGCCGCCTGTTTTGTACGTTCGCTGAATTCTTCTCGATGTTTGTCATCAAGCAGTAAAATCGTTGAAACAAGCGTGTCATTAAAGTCGATCAGCTCAAACAGACGTTCTTGCTTGTTACGATACCCGTGAGGATATTTATCCATTTGAAGCTGGGCGAATACTGCCCGAGGAACTTGTGCCAAAAGTGCAATCAAACCGTCAAGTGGCTCATGTGTAACCGCAAAACGTTTACGAAGCTTCGGAATACGTCGCTCCAGATCACCCATCTCGGGCCGACGTTGCAACATTGCCACAATCCGCTCTTCGGCGCAATCAAAAAAATCAGTGCTTTTACACACATATTCGACAAGCTCTGGTTCGCTAGCATGCTGCTCGTCAAGCCGCCGATCACGCCATTTACCAACGTTCGGATCTCGCTCACGACGCACAAAATGACGCCAATGAGGTCGTGCGCGGTTAAACGACATGGCCTGTACTCCCAAATCCACCAGCACCACGTTTGGTTTCTTCAAGCTCATCGATTACTTCCCAGACAATTTTCTCATACCTCGCAATGACCATTTGCGCGACACGCATGCCAGGTTCAATCGTAAATACCTCATCGCTCGTATTGAGCAAGATCACTCCTATCTCACCACGGTAATCGGCGTCAATTGTGCCAAGACCATTTGCCGGCATGACACCAAACCTTGCCGCCATGCCGCTACGACCACGAATCTGCGCTTCATACCCAGCAGGTAGTGCAATCGCAAGTCCGGTTGGTATAATTACACGCTGATGCGGTTCAATAACAACAGGTACATCAATACATGCAACAAGATCCATACCCGCCGCTTGTTCCGTCTGATATTTGGGCAACACTGCTTGTTCATGCAGTTTTTTAATCGCTATATTCACCTATACTTCTCCCCAATTCTCACCAGTATGTACATCAACTTGCAGCCGTACGCCAAGTTCTGGATAAATCTGTTCCATCGTCTCCTCAAGCAGTTTACCTAGTTCTCCAGCATGCTCCTTTTTGCACTCAATCAAAATTGAGTCATGAATCTGTAACACTTGCTCACCGCGACCATCCAGCCGCGCGTCTACTTTAATCATTGCTAGCTTCATAAGATCCGCTTCGGTGCCCTGAATCGGCATATTAGCCGCCGCACGTTCCGCCGCCGCACGAACAACGAAATTACTCGACTTCACATCGGGTGTTGGGCGACGACGCCCAAATAAGGTCTCTACGAAACCTTCATCATGTGCTTTTTTAATGGTCGCACTAATATACTTTTTTACTTCTGGACGTACCCTGAAATATTCATCGATAAAGTGCTGCGCCTCTGCAAAACTCATGTTTGCTGCAGCAGCGAGGCCATGTTGACTCATGCCATACAATACACCAAAGTTCACCACTTTTGCGCGTCTACGCTGCTCTTTTGTGACTTCATTGAGCGGCACATGATACACATCACTTGCCGTTTTGGCGTGTATATCGATACCCGAATTGAAATCATTAGTCATCTTTTCATCGCCTGCCAGCACCGCAGCTAAACGAAGCTCGAACTGACTGTAGTCGGCACTCACAAACACATTACCCTTCTCAGGGATAAACGCATCACGAATCTTACGGCCGAGCTCGGTGCGAATTGGGATATTCTGAAGATTAGGATCAATACTGCTCAGTCGCCCCGTCGCAGCAACATCCTGATTGAAAGTGGTATGAATAAATCCCTTGTCGTCTACCTGTTTTGGCAAAGTCTGCACATAGGTATTTTGAAGTTTTGTAAGCTCGCGATATTGTTCAATCAACTCAATAATCGGGTGTTGACCGCGCAATTTATCAAGCTCTTTTTGACCAGTGCTATACCCTGTTTTGCCTTTTTTGATTCCAAATGTCGGCAACTGCAATGTCGTAAATAACACATCCCCTAGCTGTGATGGGCTCGCAATATTGAACGTATGCCCCGCCATTTCATGCATCTGATCCTGAATTTGTGTAATCTCTTTCGAAAGCGATATATCCATTTTGGCAAGCATTCCACTATCAAGTCGAATTCCGCGGTGCTCCATACGCGCAAGTACAGGTATGAGCGGAAAATCCATTGTATGCGCCACCTTCGCTAAGGCAGGAAGTACCTCTAGCGCAGGTTTTTGCTCCTCGTACAGCGCCCAAATCGCACTCACTGCCACCTTTGCATCATCGATTGATTCAAAACCAACAAGATCCGACAACTCGCGCGATTTACGAAGCGGATTAAGCAAGAACGACCCCTGCGCCGTATCATGGGCAATGACTGGTAACGTCTTTGCGCCCACTGCAAGAAATGCCTTGAGAATTACTTTAGTATCATGTCCAACCATTGGCACATGTTGCATAATCTCAACTGCTTCTTTGATTGGCATC
>DATIIX010000086.1:0-5433 GCA_035479175.1 Saccharimonadales bacterium (SeqCode)
CTCGGGTGTTGGCTCATCAGCATAGGTAATCGCAACATTATCAAGACCTCTAATATATTCCTGCGGCAATTCGAGCATCGCTCGCTGGATTAGCTGGTCAAATTCGTCATCGCTTACTAGCTGCATTACTCCTCCATCATAACAACTTACCCACCCGCTTGTCTATTTGCCCCTTATCTAGTAGAATAGAGCGAAGTGTGGCTCTTTAGCTCAGTTGGTAGAGCAGAGGCCTGAAGAGCCTCGTGTCACTGGTTCAAGTCCAGTAGGAGCCACCAAGAAAAGCGGATCAACGAAAGTTGGTCTGTTTTTTATTAAGTAAAGCTCACTTTACTTGCAGGCGCCTCTTCAGTCATGCCATTATGTGGGGATGAAACAGCCAGAACGTATTGTCGGAGCTATCTACGATGTTGATGATACCTTGCTCGTGAGCCAGCCAACCGAGAATCCCCTTAGTAATCTTCATCAAGTCGCCAGACTTGCAGCACTGCATACGATCGCCGATAAATACGACTACTGTACGCAACTTCGCGACGTAGGGTCGCAGAAAAATTTCGACAGCTTTGCCGCCTCTCCGGTCCATACAATCTTCGGCGCCTTTCATACTCTGTTAAAAAACCGAGGCATTCTCGCGGGCGAGGTCGACCCGATGCACCCACTTATCCTGGAGCTCGTTGCTCTTAAAAATGAAGAGTACGGTAAGTTACTACCGATCCACGGGCGAGCAATTGAAGGCGCGGGTTCGTTTGTTCGTGATTTCTCAAAGCACCATAGCATCAACGACTTCAATGCAATTGCGAGCACCGCTATTATGCGCGACATTAAGACATTTCTTCGTATGACTAATCTTGGTGATCTTTTCCCTGACAATCGAATTATTGACGTTGGAAAGGTTGCCCAGCCAAAACCCCACCCTGAAGCTTTTGATCGTGCATTTCATTCACTTGGCCTGCCTGAATCCGCGCGTAGTCAAGTCGTAGCATTTGAGGACGACCCACGTGGCATTGCATCAGCACGTGCAGCGGATTTATTTGTTTGCGGAATCACTACAAGGTACCCACGAGAATTCCTTGAGTCACTTGATGAAGCGCCGCATCTCATTGCTGATAGCTATGCCGAATTCCGTAAACATTTCGGTCTTACAAACTAAATGGTATACTATATAGATTCTGCGGGTATCGTATAGCGGCTATTATGTAGCCTTCCCAAGGCTGAGATGAGGGTTCGACTCCCTCTACCCGCACCATTATAGACTATTGAAGACGTCGTAACCGACGTCTTTTGCTTTATCTAATTTATGATATAATATACGCGGTAATGTTCGGCAAACGGAGAAGGGCTATTACTATGTCCATGGGCACCATTTTTCGCCTTCGACCTTTCGAGCCAAAGCGTCTGCTCGTTCTGCCCTGCAAGGGTGGAGAGATCACGCTCTATGTGCTCGAAGGCAGAGCCTACGTGACCAATCCGGGAGGTCGGCAGATCATCCGAGCCATCCACTTCGACGGCTGGTCGCCCAGTTTCGACAACGCGAAGCTCGATGTTCCCGCGGACCGGCTAGTCAAGTCGGACGACGCGGAGTACTGCGTGTTCGACGTCGTCTTCCGCCTCGTCCCCTTGGAGGGGCGTGGTCAAACAGCGGAAATCGTGGCAGTCAGCTACGATGGCTGCGAGACGTTCTACGAGAACGAACTCTGCACTCTCGTGCAGGAATACGAGGGGGCATAGGAACTCGACCGTCGCGCTCCACACCCGATCCGCTCAAGCATTTTGCCTGGGGGGATCGGGGCACCACCTAACTCATTGAAAATATCGATGGTTTATTTGGTAAGGACAGCCCTGGCCTATAAAAAATAGTCCTAGAGTTTTAGGATTGGATTATTTTTTGTTATTTTGCCATGAGTGTACTCATGATCTTTGTATATATCGCCTTGCCTCGCAGGTAGTGATTTTCACTTTGGCGCATATAATGCTCCATCATAATTCCGTCATTTACTTCCATAATGCAGTACTTTCCGTCGTGAAGCTCGACTACATCAACCGATGCTAGGCGTAAGTTGAGGGCTTTCATAGCGGCCTTTACCATATCTCCAAGCGATTCATGCGGCTTGATATCAAGTGGCTCGGCCCCTGCACCTAGGTTGAACATCCTCAGGCCATCACGCAGTACTGGGTGCGTTTTTTCGTATGCAAGAAGAATTTCCTTATCAAGCATGATTATCCGAATCTCGCGCACGATCTCATAATATGGTGAAATTGCCCATGCAAAACGACCCGATTCAGCAATAGCTCGCTCAGCTTCAGTTTGGCTTCCAAATCGTTGCACACCCCAGCCACCCGAACCACTCAGGGGTTTAACTACCACTTGGCCAGCAATACTACCATATGACTCGATATTGCCCCGGTAATTATGGATTAGTACATGCTTAATTGCGGGGATATCTGCATGATTAAGGAGGTCTGAGGTCGCCACTTTATCGCTGGCTATCGCTGCCGCTGCCGCGCCATTTACTCCGAACTTATAGCCAAAGATCTCGGCCCGTGCGTCATCTCGTGCTAATTGATGAACCCAGTTGTTAGAAAAAGAGTGGCACGTTATTCCAAGCTCGGTTGCGATCCCAGGAATGAGCGCATCTAAATATCGAGTTGTAATCACTTCGCCGTCTTGCATTGAATTTACCGCTATCTCTTATTAGACTCGCTGAATGTCAATGCCTGCGCGACACCGCTATTTGCCATATCAGTTGGTAGCACTACGAGCGTCTTCTGACTTGGCTCGCTTGAGATTTTCTCGAGTGTTTGGAGTGTACGGATATTCATACCTCCCTCGCTCTTCGCAAGCGTCATTGCCGCATCGGCGATGCCTTGTGCTGCTTGACGCTCACCATCTGCAGTAATGACTACCGCGCGCCGCTCACGCTCGGCCTCAGCCTGCTTTGCCATTGCGCGCTTCATATCTTGTGGTAGTTCGATATTCTGAATTTTTACATTCTCGATATCAATACCCCATTTTTCAGTTTCAGTATCAACAATTTGCTCAATCTGCTGACTCACCTCGTCGCGCTTACTTAAAAGATCATCGAGATCTACGTTACCCGTTACATCGCGCAGTGCAGCCTGTGCAAATTGGCTGCTTGCATACACAAAGTTCGCAACTTCAAGAATCGCCTTATCTGCACTCTTTACACGGAAGTATACCACCGCATCGACGTTGACGGTCACGTTATCCTTTGTGATTACTTCTTGCTTTGGAATATCAATCGTGTTGGTTCGTTGATCAACTTTAATCATACGCTGAAAGATTGGTACAACAAGGCGAAGCCCTGGTTCGCGAATACCAGTAAATCTACCTAGCGTTAGTACAACGCCACGCTCAAACTGATTTACAATCTTAATGCCGCTCAAAAGCAAAATAGCAACGAAGATACCAACTGTTATTCCAAATCCCATAATAATTTCTCCTTTACGAGTCTTTCACTGCTAATTGTATTAGTTTATCGACAAGCTGGGGATAGTGCATCCCGGCAGCGCGCCACAGTTTTGGATACATACTGATATTCGTAAAGCCAGGCATTGTATTTACTTCAAGCACATATGGAATACTGCCTTTCATGCGGAAGTCAACTCGCGACAGACCACGGCAGCCCAATACAGTGTATGTCCTACTCGCAAGCTCTTGCAGTTTTGCGCGAAGCTCATCACTTAAGTCAATATTCGTCAGTACCTGTGCAGCACTTGCCTCGTCGTACTTGTCGCTGTAATCGTAAAATTCTCCGCCCGAGATGATTTCACCAACACCACTCACTTGATGCTTCGGCGGGTTGCCAAGCACTGAGATTTCGAATTCTCGCCCGTCAATAAACTCTTCAATCAATACGCGATCATCATGCCGCAAGGCGTCTCTTACGGCCGGCGTGTACTCATCGGCAATATGCACCTTACTAACGCCCACCGAGCTACCAGCGCGTGCTGGCTTGACGAAGAATATATCACCAAGATCCTTAGCAATTTCTTCGTAAGTTGGCAATTCTTCACCGCGTCGGTGCAAATGAAATTTAGCCGTCTTAATGCCACTTGCTATCAAGACTTGCTTTGTAGTAGCCTTGTCCATGCACACTGCGCTCGCTGTTACATCACACCCGACGATTGGAACGCCAAGTAATGCCGCGAGACCCTGCACCGTGCCATCTTCGCCGTTCTTGCCATGGAGAGCGGGAAATATCACGTCGATATGCAACACTGTGTTCCCCGGGACGGTCATAAAACTCTTAGAACCAGGTGCTGCCACTAATTGCACACCACCGTGCCGTTCAAGATTATCCGTCCAGGCGTCAAGTAGCCACCATTTTCCCTGCTCATCAATGAAACAGAGTTTTGTATCGTATTTATCACCATCCATCGCAGCATAGATATTATGGGCCGAGCTAACGGATACTTCGTGCTCTGACGATTCTCCACCGAATACAAGTAGTACAGTTTGTCGAGTCATTATAGTTCTAGTATATCGTCAAAGCTGAAAGCTGTAAAATGTCCTAGGCTTCTGCGAAAGCACCCACACCGCACGAGAACCCCTCCAGGGTTTCTCGTATCCGTTATAATAGAGCCATGGAAAGAGTGCCACTTGCGGAGCGCATGCGACCAACCACCCTGGACGAGGTAATCGGCCAGGCGCATTTACTTGGTAAGGGCGAAATCTTGCGGCAAATCGTACAGAGCAAAGAACCGGTGAGTCTTATCCTTTGGGGGCCGCCCGGTAGCGGTAAAACCACCCTGGCTCGCATTATTGCCCGCGAAGTTGAGGCTGAGTTTATTGAGCTTTCGGCAGTTACAAGCGGTAAAAAAGATGTCGAGAAAGTCATCGAACATGCTCGTCAGAACTGGAACCTAGGGCTTCGTACTATTTTATTTGTTGACGAAATTCATCGCTTTAATAAAGCACAGCAAGATGCGTTTTTGCCGCATGTAGAATCTGGACTCATTACGCTCATTGGCGCCACCACCGAGAACCCAAGCTTTGAAGTTATTACACCACTTTTAAGTCGTAGCCGTGTACTTGTGCTTGAACCGCTCGACAAACAAGACATTGTTGGCATCATCAAGCGTGCACTGATGAACATTAAAAAGACTAGAAATGTTACACCAAAAGCGATTGATTACTTAGCGGAACTTTCTGGCGGTGACGCGCGTACTGCCCTCGGGAATCTCGAGCTTGCACTTAGTTTTGGTGAGAAAGTGACGCCCGAGATCGTGAGGGCTGCGGCACAAAAGAAAGTTCCAGGCTACGACAAGAAAGGTGATATGCATTATGATGTTGTATCGGCATTTATAAAGAGTATGCGTGGCAGCGATGTTACCGCCACGCTATACTACATGAGCCGTATGATCGATGCCGGCGAAGACCCGAAGTTCATTGCCCGACGTATGGTCATTTTTGCC
>DATIIX010000087.1:0-3641 GCA_035479175.1 Saccharimonadales bacterium (SeqCode)
GCCGCTACAGCCAACCTTGGTAGCGCCGAATGCATACCGTGAGGGGGTGGGCTACTAGTAGCCCAGCTTGGAAAGGTCGGTAGGGAACCCCAAGTTGCCCAAGTTACCCGTTCCTCCCTTGTTCTTCTTGTTTCCCTTCCCCCTTTTTCCCTTCTTGCTCTTGTCGTTGCCTGAATCTTTTGGGGCAGGAGTGGACATGATACCCTTCTTAGGTTCGAAATCAGGCACGCAGAGGCGCAGTACCCAACCTTAAATTTAATACCAGCTAGCAGCATTGGTCAAGTTTTATACTTTTGAATGGGGTCATTTTTGTGCATGATTTCCGCTCTAGCATCCCGCGATAGGGCGGCATACCAGAACTAAGTAGAGTACTGATAATCGCACAGGAATCACTCTATCTAGTAGTAGTCGCGTCAGCAAATAGGCGACGCATGTCGCTAGAATAGCCTCCAGATCGGCGACTTGGATAAGAGACATTGAAATGTTATGCGGTATTTACCGTTGTTAAACAAAATGGTATAATATAGTGCGGTCCAATCGATGCTCGGAAGGAGCAAACATGACCGAAGGCACTGTCGTAGCGTGGACGCCCATGATGGGCGCTATGCGCGACCTGATCCTGGAGGCACTGCACGCCAACGGCGGCGTCATCCACGACGAAAAGGGGAGGGTCGCAGGCCGGCTGCGTGAGTTGATTGGCGCCCCGAACGAGAAGAACAGTAACCAGCGAATCTCAAACGTCCTCAGGCAACTCACTACGGAAGGTACGATCATCCGCATCCAGAAGGAGAAGAGAACGTACGATATCCGACTGGTGCAGCCATGCACCAAGGACGAAGCCACCGCGCTTAGCACCGCCCAGAGCGACAACCTGTCGATCTTGGGCGCCGCCGCACCGCTGTCCGAGATTGACCGGCTCATCCATGACTGCCAGCGCGCCTACGAAGGACTACAGGACGCGGCGGACAAGGCAACCCGATTCATGGACAACGGAGTTGTCGTGATCGACCCGATAGCCGTCCTGCTGGCAGCGGGCATCACCACCCGCACCAGGGCTGGTGCCATCAAGTACTACCTGCGCCGGCTCGGCCTTGCGTACTCCGTGGCGGACGCCCAAGAGTCCGACAGGCAGCGCTGGTGGTGGTTCGTCGGTCGTGCGGAGAAGCAGCCCTTCAGGGCTGAGAATCTGCGCGCTATGGCTACGAGCAACACCATATCCTACGAAGCACAGCGTATGGCAAAAAGCGGTACGCCATGGGCCAGTGAAGTCACCGTGCGGCGGGTAGAGCCCGCCACCGCACTGGGCGACGCTGACATCTGCGACGAGCTGGCAGCCGCAACCGACGACGCGCCCCAGGATTCGACGACCATCGAGCAGCTGGAGCCGACCATGGCCCCAACATTCGAGGACGACGAGCTGTACAAACGGCTTGTCGATATCGCTGAACGACTGGAGCGCAAGAACGAACGGCTCAGTGCCATCAACGAGGAGCTTCGCCGCGAAGCTGAAGTTCAGCAGGCTGCCCACGCAAGTGAGGTGGCCGCCCTGAAGGGTGAGATCACCGTGCTGCAAAAGCGACCGGCCCTGGATCGAGAGATCCTCGACCGCGCCCACCGTCTCATCGCTCGCAACGACGGCTGACCCCTTCACCATCTTCCGCACCGGCCCCAGCGCCGGTGCGGAAGATAGCACAACCTAAGATATTACTTGCCACGCTTTTGCTTGGCTTTTTTATTTCTAGAAAATACAAAGAATGATAGAACATAGTCAAATAATTACCTTTATGATAAAGTTATTTTACCATGGCTTACAGTACATCAGAAGAACAGCAAGAATTATTAATAGAGCTTATTACTACTATTCGCGAAGAAATGCGTCTTGCGGTGGAGTGGAGCAACGCCGCAACAACGTATACCGGTCTTTATCCCACCGATGCAACTATTTTATTTTTTCTTTACGAACACCGTTCTGCCACAGCGAGCGAAGTAAGCAAGATCGCTAACCTCACAACGGGCGCAACAACTGCGGCGCTCATTAGGCTTGAAAAGGGCGGATTTATTAGTAGGGCACGCGACCCTAACGACAAACGCCGTGTTATCATTCGCGTAAAGCAGCTGCCAAGGCAGTTTCAAGTCATTCGCAAAATCTCTGAGACAGAACTGCAAAACAGTCTAGCAAGCACTATTAATACGACAATTCACGATATTATTACACACCGCCGGCTTGTTAATACCATGCTCAAGCACATCATTAACGAGCTAAAAACAGAATCAAATAAAGGAGAAATACGATGAATAATGCAGCAATAAGTATTCAAATTATCAAAGATTGGCTTGACGCACACAACAGGGACGACATCGACAGCCAGCTCACATTTTGGGATGACAACGCCGAGATGACTATCACACCAACAGGCAAAGTCTATCGGGGTATCAACGAGTTGCGCGATGCCGCAGCTATGGCGGTAAAATCCCATGGTCGCAAAACACTAACGCATATTTTCGCCGACGACGATTGGGTATGCGCCGAGTACACGGCAACATCTAATGTACAAGGCCCGATGGACGCGCATAATATTAAAATCCCCGCGGGTGTCACAAAAGAGCTTACGTTACAAATTTGCTTCTTGGCAAATATACAAAACGGTAAAATTGTTCGCTCCCGTGAATATTGGGATACGGGCAGTATGATGCGCCAGCTGAGTGCCTAGAAGGTCCTAGGGGCGTCGTAACGGCTCGCAGTTCGTGGGCCTAGTTTAGCACTTTTCACAAATGCTAAACTGGGCTCACGACCGTGGGCTCTATCGTCGAGTGGCATAGGAGTCACTGTGAACATCGCAAGGAGATCGCGAAGGCGAGCAAAAGCGCTACGACAGTCTGCGCTCAAGCGCAGATCGATCATGTATGTGGATTGCGGCAAAACAAATTGCCGCATCGGCATAATCGACACGAACGGCTTGCCGATCCAGCAGATGCTGAACTACGACGTGACTAAGTTCAATACCCATAAATTCGCCTGCTCATGTACGCCACGTCGCGCATATGATAGAAAACGGTAATACGATATAATTGTAAAATGGAGAATAATATTACAGACCATCTCGACCCCAAAGCAAATGAATGGCTATTTGGCGTGCTTGCTAAACCGTTTAAGGCCACGAAACATGTCCATTCTCATCGGGATGAGGTATATAAAATAGAAACCGTAGGCGCTAACTACTATCTTAAAATTGCACAGACGCTTTCAACGGAGCGGGATAATCTCAAAAAGCTCGCATCTCTCCTGCCTGTTCCGGAAGTAGTTCACTTTCGTGAATCAAAAGAGGGGTACGACTACCTGTTACTCAGCGAATTACCAGGTAAGAATCTTGTTGAACTCATTGGAGAGTGGTCTGACACTGAAATCGTGGAGACTTTTGCGCAGGCTATCAGGCAGCTCCATGCTACACCCGTAACTACCGTATTTCCCGAGGCCAATTCTCGCGATGTAGTACTCCACGGCGATATGGCATTGCCGAATATTCTCATTTCAGAATCAAAGAAGATTAGCTATATCGACTTCGGGCGGCTCAGCTTCGGTTCTCCTGAACTAGATTTAGCCGATGCCGTATGGAGCTTGCAAAGAAACCTTGGTCCCGTCT